>NZ_AP025518.1:6300000-6406072 GCF_022179545.1 Mycolicibacterium fortuitum subsp. fortuitum
CGTCGTTCTACTTCCGCACCAGTGCGGCACTGATGCGGGCGACGGCCAACCGCATCGCCGATCTCGACCTGGCCGATCTGACCGCGGCCACCGGCTCCGGTGCGCACGGTGACGTACGGGGTCTGGCCCGGCTGGTCATCCGCTCGGGAACGGGTGCGCGTCTGGTCCGGAGCAAGGCCCGCTATGAGCTGGTGATGCCGTCGAGCCGGGACGCCAACCTGGCCGAGGCGTTCAGCCGCAACCAGGAACGCTTTCTCGAACTGCACCGCAATGTCGTGGCCGGGCTGTGCCCCGCCGACACCGACCCCGCCCTGATCGACGAAAAGGCTTATGTGCTGCTGACTTTCATCAGCGGATTGATGCTGGCCCTGGCCCGCGGCGACCGCACGATCAGCTCCGACGAGCAGCTCTACGGCATCATCACCGCCATCGTCGCGGCGGCCCCGGCCGTCTCACATCGCGAAGGAATAGCCGCCGTTGACCGGTAAGGTCTGGCCGGTGATCCAGGAACCGTGCTCACTGGCCAACAGCACCGCGAGATAAGCCACGTCCTCGGGCAGACCGGGTCTGCGGATCGGGTACCGCGACAGGATCGCCTTGGCCTGCGGCGAATCCGCCATCTCACCCCACAGCGGTTCGGTGAGCGGTGTGCGCATGGTGCCCAAGGCGATGTTGTTGGCCGTGATGCCGTAGCGACCGTTCTCCAACGCGATCGACCGGGTCAGACCCGCCGCACCGGCTTTGGCGGCCGCGTACACAGCGCCGCTGGCGTCCCCGGTTCGTCCGGCATCCGAGACGATCGTCACGACCCGGCCCCACTGCCGTTCCACCATCGCCGGCAGTACCGCCCGGGTGCAGTGCAGTACCCCATACAAATTCACCTGCAGGAAGGGATCCCAATCCGCGGGCGTGCTCTCGGCGAACGGCATCCGGGCGGCGAAGCCCTCGGCCCCGGCGTTGCCCGCATTGTTGACCAGGATGTCGACCGGTCCGGCGGCGTCCACCGCATCGGTGACGGCCCGATAGTCGGTGACGTCGAACGGCACCGCCAGCGCGTCACCGCCGGCGTCTCTCAACTCTGCGGCCACCGCCTCGGCCCGCTCGACTCGCAGGTCGTTGACCAACACCGTGGCCCCGGCGGCCGCGAAGGCATCCGCCAAGCCCCGGCCAACTCCCTGCCCGGCACCGGTGATCAACACCCGGCGGTGTGACAGATCGAATTGCAGCGTCATGTCGGGTGGCCCTTCCTCGCGGTCCGCGTTTGGGGACAACCTAGCCCAGCTCTCTACGCCAGTAGAGACTCGAGGTCGAGTAACCGCCTGTTGTCACGGCCGGCTGGCCCGCGCATGCCGCTGCTGTTCGCGCTTTCCGTACGTGGCGCTGCGTACCGCGTAGTCGCTTTCGAAGCTCGAGCCCAGCGCGCCCGCGAAGGTGACCGTTCGTCGGCGTCGTCGCTGACCCTGGCCCGGCAGGCGCTTGCCAGCCCACAGCGTTGTCTCTCTCCTAGAGGACCGAGGTCATTGAGATCTTGCCTCGTGCGGGTCGACGGCTTGCCCCGGGGGCGGAGGGGCTTGGCACAGGGCCATCGGTGCGCTTGTTGTTTCGCCCGGCGGGTCAGGTACGCCGCCTACTCGGTGACGATGTCTTATGCCCATCCACCGTAGGCGAATCATGCCACTCCATAACGGCAAACGATCGATGGCCAGTAGGGCGCTAACACACCTAGCAGATCAAACCCAAGTACATGAGGTTTGCTGTAACGCAAACGCGCCTCCGCTATACCACTCCGATTGATTATCAACGCCCCAGGTAGTTGGCAATTACTGGCGGCATCCTCTACAGTCCGTGCCATCGCACAATAGGTAGCTGTCTACTGCTGAGTGTGGGCTATTGATCGGGGGAACCATGCGTGGACATCAAGCCTTGCCGGCAAGTGCAGACAACTTTCTTCGCTCACATGAGCAAAGTGCGTGGTTGGGGTGGCCGGCGCGGTGGATGGCGGTGCTGTGTGCGGTGGCGGTCACCATTGGTGGGCTGCACCTGGTCGCACCGGCACCGGGGCACCGCGCCGATCGGTTGCAGCCGAGCGTGTCGGCGGCGCAGGGGTTCGCCGACGCCGCGGTGGCTGCGTTCACCGATTCGGGGGTCGGTTCTGACCCCGCCATGACTGCTGAGCAGCGCCGCGCCGGATTGCCTGATCAGCCGGTGGTCGGCTTGACCTCACAGACCCCGGCCGGTCCGGTGCAGGTGGTGTTACCCGGCGGTTTAGGCGCTGGCCAGAACACCCCGGGCGGGCAGGTCGTGTATCCCAATGCCGGTGCGGGCTTTGACATGCTGGCCGAAAACACCGCTTCGGGCACCCGCACCGTGGCCCGTATCCAGGACCCTGCCGGGCCCCGGATGGTCACCACCTTCGTGCGGACACCTGCCGACACCGTGATGCTGGCCCACGCCAACGGATACCTGACCATCAACAAAGCCACCCCGGCCGCCGAAACCATCGGCATGTTCTCCCCGGCCGAAACCCGCGACGCCACCGGCAAGTTGGTGCCCAGCTCGTATGTAGTGAAGCAGCTCGCCCCGCAGCTGTATGTGTTGGCCGAAGTCATCGACCCCCGCCCCGACACCGCCTGGCCGATCTATGTCGATCCACCCCTGCATGTCGGCGGACCCGGTTATCCGCTGCCGGCGGGGTTGTTCGATTCGGTCACCAGCGCGGTCAGCTCCGTCGCCGATACCGTTACCTCAGCGGCCTCCACCGCCATGTCGGCCACCGTCTCCGGGGCCAAAACCGTCGGGACGTTCGTCAAAGAGAACCCGCTGGAGTCGGCCATGCTCGTCGGCGGGGTCGCCCTGGCGTTGACCGGGGTTGGCGGGCCGGCCAGCGCGGCGATGATCGCCTCGGCCACGGTGAATCTGGCCAGCGCAAGTGTGGACATCGCTGCCGCGGCCATGCCGGATAACCAAGCTTTGGGCATCGCTTCGGACGTGCTCGGCGCCGCCTCCATGGTCACCCCGCAAGGCGCGGCCAAAAAGGCGGTCAGAGAAGGCGCTGAGCTGGCCGTCGAGCAACTGGCCAAACATGCCGACGATGTCGTGGACGTCGCCAAAGCCGCGCCCTCCCCGCCCGCGCAGTTAGCCGACGAAGTAGCAGCTGCCGGTGCCGCGAAAACGCCAGTGACACCGGGAACTTCACCAAAAGCACCGAACGCACCGCCCGCGGCCGCGAAGCCCGCTGAGGTTCCGTGTGCAGGACAATCGTTCACCCCCGACACGTTGGTCCTGCTCGCTGACGGCACCAACCGACCCATCAGCCAGCTGCGTGTCGGAGACCAGGTGTGGTCCGCCAACCCGGCCTCGGGCCAGTCTGGGCCGCAGACCGTGCAGGCGGTGCTGGTCAACCACGACGCCGACCTGCTTGACCTGACCATCACCAATGCAGCCGGTGTGTCCTCGGTCATCAACACCACTAGCGGACATCCCTTCTACAGCCCCGTCCGAGCGGACAGCACCACGATCGCGCTGGCGGCGAGCACCACGCCCACCCAGGACTACGGGCCCGGCTGGACCGAGGCCAAAGATCTGCGTTCCGGCGACGCCCTGTACACGCCCAATGGTGTTGCCGCGCAGGTCAAATCGACCACCCCGGTGCCCGGTGACGCCGACATGTGGGACCTCACCATCGAGACCACCCACACCTTCTACATCACCACCCCAACCGCATCGGTACTGGTCCACAACTGCCCAGTCGCCGGCCCTGACCTGCCGGTCCCGACGCCGCTAAGCCGAAACCAGCCACCGACGGCAAGGACATCACACCGAAGGTCAAGGATCACGTCACCGCGGACCGGGTATCGAAGAGCCCTGACGGCAATCTGCGCTGCGAAAACCCCCACTGCGCCCAACGCGTCTACCGCCAGGAAGGAAGAACGCGTAAAGGCGACAAGATTCCACCCAACCGTGCCCAGTTCGACCACGACGCCCAACCGAAATCACGCGGCGGCACCGGTGGCACCAACGGTGAAGACGTCAAGATTCTATGTGCACGATGCAACGGACCCGCCGGCAAAAGCGACAAAACACCCGAGGAATGGGCGGAGGTCCAAAAATATGTCGGACAGGACTCCCGAAGGATAATCCAGGAACACGTTCGTGTTCATGGTGAGCCGCCGGACGGGGTAATTCGGACCCCCAATCTGCGCCCGCAAGCCGCTGAGCGCAACGATCAGGCCCAGTCGCACACCCAGGCCACCGCGTCCCAGCATCGTGACACCGCCGTCAGCCGGACGCGTGAAGCCAACAAGGCACCCTCGCAGGACAACACATCCTCGGGCACCGCGAAATCTCAGGATGGCGGAAAAAAGAAGGGCGACAAGAAAAAATCTGACAAGAAAAACAGGAAAAGCGATAAGAACAAAAAGAAGAACAAGAAGAGCAAGCAAAACCACAAAAAACCCAAATAGTCGACCAGGTTTGAAACCCGTTGTGGAATGTCTCGCTATCCTCGACCTTTCACAACCCGCTGCAACTGACCGCGATCCGCGCTTGTGATGAAAAAGGGAGGGATGCTGGTGACCAGCGCCACTTCAGACAGCATCGAAGGCTACCGAGACGTCGCCTCGCCGCTGACCGCTCAGATGTTGGCACCATTGCCGCCGCACTGCCCTGGAGTGTCGATCATCGAACCGCTCAACGACGGTGACTACCAGAAGGTGGCCGAGCTTCTTAGCGAAAGCCCAGACAAAGAACTCTATATTTCACAGCTCGAAACGCCGGAGTGGAGTTCCCGTTCGTTCGTCGAACATCCGATCACTGATCTGAAGTTTCTGCGTTTTTTCCCGAGCCTGCAACGATTCGCTTGCAATCTGTTCTATCTGGAATCTCTTGACGGCCTGCAACATTTGAGCGCCTGCGTACGGTTGCGGATCTTCAAAAGCCCGGCGCGGCTGTCGGCTGCGCCGATCGGGGAGCTCACCGGACTCGACTACCTGATGCTCGACGGCCAGATCCGCGACCTCGACACCGTCAAAACGCTGCCCAACCTGACCACCTTGAGCCTGGGATACGCACGCAAACTCCCAGGCCTGGGCTTCCTGCCGGCCAGCCTGCGCACCTTCTACATGAACCGCGGCAGCATCACCGACATCAGCGCCCTAGCCGACACGCACCTGGAGAAACTGTCATTCTTCAAAGTCGCCGCACTATCCGACCTCAGCCCGATCTCCCAGGTCACCAGCCTGCACCACCTACAGCTCTACCACCTACGCGAGGTCACCGACCTACCCGACATGAGCGCACTAGGCAACCTCACCGACCTCATCATCGACGACCTCAAAAACCTCTCCGACACCCGTCCGGTGCTCACCGCACCCCACCTGACCAACCTCACCGTCACCAACCTGCCCAGCATCGACCCCCAAGCCTGGGAACAAACCTGGAAAACCTGGCTCCAACAAGGCCGCCCACCCTTCTGGGAATAGTCGCCAAGAAATCGCAGGCGTCGCGCTGTGTGCCAACGCCGTTGGGATTTCAACTCGTCGCCGTGCTTCCACACCGCGACGTCCTCCCGCCTCCGTGGCCAGTCCCGGATCGGCGACCAGACCTACGGTGACCTTCTGCACCGTGGCTGGGTACCCACATTTAAGCTGAAAACCCGGCCTTCAGGAGGTACTCCATGAGCGACCACGACGTGCGGATGATCATTCTTTCGACCGACGATCTGGATGAGTCCATCCGCTTCTACAGCGAGACGCTGGGAATGCCGCTGAAGTTCCGCGACGGCGCCCACTTCGCCGCGCTCGACGCCGGATCGCTCACGCTCGCCCTGGCCACTTCCGTGGATCACCCGATCCCCGGCCAAGTGGTGGTCGGCATCAAGACCGCCGACGTGGACGCCGCGGCCAAGGCCATCGAGGCCAGCGGTGGCGGAATCATCAAGCATCCCTACGACGACGCTCACGAGCGCCGCGCCGTCGTCTACGACAACAAGGGCAACGGCCTGGTGTTCTACAGCCCGCTGGCCCGCTAGCCTGCGGCAGAAGCCGCAGCGGCCAGCAGGGTTTCGGCCAGCCGCGCCGCCGCCGGAGTCATCCGCTGCGCCGGAGGTGCGGCGAGATAGACCTGCCACACCGCGGGGTCCCGTAGCGCCACTGCCCGCAGATCGCCGAAGCGCCGGGCCTCAGATGCCGGCATGAACGACGTGCCCAGTCCGTTGCGCACCAGATCGGCGATGGCGGCGAACCCGGCCGGCACCTCGTACTGCGTCTGCGCTTGCACACCGGCACGGTGAAACGCCTCGTCCATCAGGCGGCGCAGCCCGAATCCGGGTGGGAAGCCGACGAGATCCTCGCCGGCCAGGTCCCCCAGATCGAGACGACGACGCCGGGCCTGCTCATGGTCCTCCCGGCAGACGAACACCATGGGCTCCTCGAACAGCAGCCTCATGTCCAGCTGCGCCGGGAACCGGTTGGGCAGCGATACCAGGGCCAGATCCAGTGAGCCCTCGAGCAGGGCGGCCAGATAGGCCGACGCCCCGGACTGACTGAGCCGCAACCGCAGCCGCACGAACGGATGGGCCCGGTGAAAGTCACCGAGGGCACGCGCGACATCGACCGGGCCGTAGGAGATCAACGCACCCAATTCGACAGTGCCCATGAGGGATCCCCGGAACTGGCCGGCGGACTCGGCTGCCGCCCTGGCCGCGTGGAGCACTTCGTGGGCATGCGGCCGGAAGGCCTCGCCCGCGGCGGTGAGGCTGATCCGTTGCCGCGATCGGTCGAACAGTTCCACCCCGAGCTCACGTTCCAGTTTCGCGATCGACGTCGACAACGCCGATTGGACGACATGCGCCCGCTCTGCCGCCCGCGTGAAACTCATCTCGCCGGCCACCGCGATGAAGTGTTCGATCTGGCGTAACTCCACGGCGACAGCCTATCTACCTGATCGATAACCCTCATCGCATTCAATCGTTGGACTTGATGACGATGTGCAGCTGAGATGGATACCGACAAGCCGGCGAGAAGGAGCAGCACGTGAACGCTTTGAGCAGAAGGAATTTCGGCTTCCTCACGGCCGCTGCAGCCGGTGCGGCGACCCTGGCGGCATGCGGTACGTCGCCTGCTCCTGACTCGAATGCCCCCGCCGCGGCTGCGGGAATCCCATCGAAGCCGTCGCACACCATGAATCCGGTCAAGCAGATCGACGCCGGCGATCTCAACGTGGGCTACACCGAGGCCGGCCCGGCCGACGGACGGCCGGTGATCCTGTTGCACGGCTGGCCTTACGACATCCACAGCTACGCCGACGCCTCGGCGCTGCTGGCCGAGCAGGGCTTCCGGGTGATCGTGCCCTACCTACGCGGCTTCGGCTCGACCCGGTTCCGCTCGGCCGGCACGGTGCGCAACGGCCAGCAGGCCGCGCTGGCTCAGGACGTCATCGCACTGATGGACGCACTGAACATCGACCAGGCCGTCCTCGGCGGATACGACTGGGGCGGACGCACCGCCAACAACGTTGCCGCCCTGTGGCCGCAGCGCTGCGCCGGCCTGGTCGCCGTCAGCGGCTACATCACCGTCAACCTGGCCGCCAACCTCAAGCCGCTGGCACCCGAGGCCGAGTTGGGCTGGTGGTACCAGTACTACTTCGCCACCGCTCGCGGTGAGATCGGCTACCGCGAGAACACCAAGGAGTTCAACCGGCTGATCTGGACCAAGGCCTCACCGCTGTGGCACTTCGACGACACCACCTACGACCTGTCCGCCGCCGCCTTCGACAATCCCGATCACGTCGACATCGTGGTGCACAACTACCGGTGGCGGCTCAGCCTGGCTCCGGGTGAGCCCCGCTATGACGCCGACGAGGCGCGACTGGCCGGCAAGCCGGCGATCACCGTGCCGACCATCACCATCGGCTCCGACTTCGACGGTGCGGCCAAGGACGGCGCCGGCTACCGCGCGCTCTACACCGGGCCCTACGAGCATCGCGTCCTGAACGGCATCGGGCACAACGTTCCCCAGGAAGCCCCGGATCAGTTCGTCGCCGCCGTGGCCGATGTCAGCCGCATGGGCGGCCGCTGATCCGCTCAGCGCGACCGCTCACGTGGTGAAGATCGACAGATGTACGTACACCTCGTCGGGTGAGCGCTCATCGACGATGACATCGCGGTACACCGTCGGCCCGGCCTTGGTGGTCACGCGGTCCTGGGCGTAGCGGGGATCGGGCGCGTCGGACAACTGCGGACCGGCGAGCACCGCGGTGGTCCGGGCGATCTCCGAAGAGCGCGGTTGTTGTTCGAACTGCGACAGGAACTCCCTCAACTGTGCGGCGTTCATCCGCAATGCCAGCCGGTAGCGAGTGTCGATGCCCGAGTCCGAATCCGTACCCAATACCTCGACTCCTGCGGGAATCACCACATCGCCGAACCCGGCGGCCGTCTCCGCGGAGACCGGTCCGCTCGGTGACCTACCCCCGGGCGAGGTGGAACACGCGGAGAACAGCAGCACCATGGCCAACAACCACAGCGCGAGCGGGGAGCGTTTGCCACCCGTCATGAGCAGTCCCGTCGTCAGGGATACGGTCGCCCGGTCAGCTTCCGGATCGTGCGGATCTCACCGTCCCGATAGGGCCGGCCGTCAGCATGGAACAAGTCATGGAACCACACCGGTGGCGGCGACTTGTACGGCCGGTCCCAGGAATCCCATGGCAGGTAGGTCTGCGTCTTGCCCGCGACCAGGCCCCAGTTGTATGCACCCACGTTGTGCCGTTTGGCGATCGGCAGTACGCCCTCGATGGTGCTGCCCTCGCCGCGGGCCAGGTATTCGGTGCACAGGATCGGACGTCCCATCGGGGCCAGCTCACCGATCCGTGCCTCGAACCCCTCCGGGTGGTCATAGCTGTGGAAGGTCAGCACATCGGAGAGATCGAGCTGCAGCGTCGCCATGCGGCTGCGCGCGGCAGGGTCAGCCCACGGGCCGTCCCACACGCCGCTGGTCATCGGTTGCACCGGATTGACCGAGCGGGCCCAGCCGAAGACCTGCGGCAGCAACTCTTCGACCAGGGCCACCTTGTCCTGTCGCTCCACCTCGCGGTAGTTGGCGGCCGGATTGTCCGGCTCATTCCACAGATCCCACCCCAGCACCCGCTCGTCGCGACGGAACTGGCTGATCACGCCGACGACGTACTCACGCAACATCCGCCGGTACCGGTGATCATCGAGACGCTGCGCACCCGGGCCCTGCACCCACACCGAGTTGTGTATCCCCGGGCGCGGTCGGCGTTGACGCCCCAATCGGGGAAACGGATCCCAGCACGAATCGAACAGCACGAACAGCGGTTTGATGCCGTGACTGGAGGCCAGAGCAACGAATTGGGCGAGCCGGTTCTGAAAGCCGGAACGGTCCTGTGCCCACAGCTGGTCATGCAGGAACACCCGCACCGTGTTGAACCCCGCCAACCGGGCGATCCGCAATTCGTTGTCGATCTGCTGCGGGTCGTAGGTTTCGGGCTGGAACATCTCCAGCTGGTTGCCAGCGTTCGACGGAATGAAGTTGGCACCGACCAGCCACCCCTGTTCGGCATACCAGCGGTGCGCCCGCTCCGGTGACCAGCGGGCCCCGTGGCCGTCGATCTGCGCATCCGCCCGCGGCGCCCTCCCCAGCGCGGCGGCCACCGTCATGACCAACGGGATCTTGAACGCCGCCCGACGGGCCACCCCGCCATGGCCACCCTGCCTGATGTGCTGCATCGAACTACCAATCAACCTGGCTTCCTTAGCATTTCGTTTCCGACATCGGCGCTGTCGGCTTCACGGGTCGTCCACCTGCCCCCCACTCGAGGTGTACCCGACGGCGACTCGCGCTGCACACCACGGCGCTGTGGTCTGGGCCGACCGACGGCGGGTACCTGTTCACGGTGATCGACCGCATCGCCGATCCATGGGCCCCAGGACACCCTACGGGCGCGGGCAGTCATGGCCTGAACGCGAGGACAGCTACCTCGACGAGGGGCTGACCGCCGAGCAGGTGGACCACTGGGTTCAATCGGCCGCGGTGCTGCACTCCAACGGTGACGGGCTGGACATCGCCGTGAAGGACGGCCGGATCGTGGGAGTACGTGGGCGCAGCGTGGACCGGGTCAACCGCGGGCGGGTAGACCCCAAAGATCTCTTCGGCTGGCAGGCCAACGCCTCACCCGACCGGTTGACCACTCCGCTGATCCGCCGCGACGGCAGGCTGGTCGAAGCCGACTGGGACACTGCGATGGACCGAATCGTGGCGCACACCAAGGCCCTGCTGAACGACCATGGGCCCAGCTCGATCGGCTTCTACACGTCCGGTCAGCTGTTCATCGAGGAGTACTACACCCAGGCCGTGATCGCGCACGGGGCGATCGGAACCAATCACGTCGACGGAAACACCCGGTTGTGCACCGCAACCGCCGCCGAGGCGCTCAAGGAATCATTCGGCTGCGACGGCCAGCCCGGCTCGTATACCGATGTCGACCACTGCGACGCCGTCGCGCTGTACGGCCACAACGTCGCCGAGACGCAGACCGTGCTGTGGATGCGGATGCTCGACCGCCTGGCCGGGACCGATCCGCCCGCGATCGTCTGCGTGGACCCCCGGCCGACCCGCGTCGCACAGCACGCCACAGTGCACCTCGCGCCGCTGCCCGGCACCAATGTGGCACTGATGAACGGGTTGCTGCACCAGATCCTTGCCCACGACTGGGTGGATCACGCCTATGTCGACGCGCACACCGTCGGATATGACGAACTGGCCAAGCGGGTCGCCGAGTTCCCTCCGGAACGGGTCGCCCGCATCTGTGACATCGCACCGAAGCAGCTGTGCGCGGCCGCCGAGATCCTCGGCACCGCCGACCGTCTGCTCTCGACCGTCCTGCAGGGCTTCTACCAGTCACATCAGGCCACCGCAGCGGCGGTTCAGGTCAACAACGTGCACCTGGTGCGCGGCATGCTCGGCAAGCCGGGTTGCGGGATCCTGCAGATGAACGGCCAGCCCACCGCCGAGAACACGCGCGAGTGCGGAGCCGACGGTGATCTGGCCGGATTCCGCAACTGGGCCAACGACTCTCACATCGAAGATCTGGCGCGGCTGTGGAACCTGGATCCGATGCAGATTCCGCACTATGCGCCTCCCACACACTGCATGCAGATGCTGCGCTACGCCGAAGAAGGCAGCCTCCGGATGTTGTGGGTCACCGCGACCAATCCGGCGGTATCGCTGCCCGAGCTGGAACGGATCCGTCGCATCTTGTCCCAGGACCGGCTGTTCCTGGTAGTTCAGGACATCTTCCTGACCGAGTCCGCCGCGCTGGCCGACGTGGTGCTGCCCGCCGCGGCATGGGCCGAGAAGACCGGGACCTTCACCAACGCCGATCGCACCGTGCACATCTCGGAGAAAGCGGTCGATCCGCCCGGACAGGCGCGCTCAGATCTGGACATTTTCCTCGACTTCGCCCAACGTATGGGATTCCGGGACGCCGACGGGCAACCACTGCCGCCCTGGCGCACCCCCGAGGCCGCCTTCGAAGCCTGGAAGCAGTGCAGTGCGGGACGGCCGTGCGACTACACAGGCCTGAGCTACGACAAGCTCCGCGGTGGCAGTGGCATCCAGTGGCCCTGCAATTCGGAGAACCCCGACGGCACCGAGCGCCTCTACGCCGACGGAAACTTCTGGGCGCAACCCGACTACTGCGAGGCCTACGGGAAGGATCTCATCACCGGGGCTCCACTGGAGCCCACCGAGTACCGCGCGATGAACCCCGCCGGGCGCGCGATCATCAAGGCCGCCGAATACGTGCCGCCCCATGAACCACCGTCACCTGACTACCCGTACGTGCTGATCACCGGGCGCACCGTCTACCACTTCCACACCCGCACCAAAACCGGTCGGGCACCGCAACTCAACGCCGCGGCGCCCCAGGTGTGGCTCGAGATATCCGAAACCGATTCCCGCAGAGCCGGAATCGAGGAGGGCGACTTCGTCGAGGTGAGCACCCCACGAGGTTGCGTCATGGCGGCCGCGCGAATCACCGGAATCCGGCCAGGCGTGGTATTCCTTCCGTTCCATTACGGGTACTGGGACACCCCGCCGAATCCCGCATCGGGTGCACACCACCGCGCCGCCAACGAGCTGACCCTCACCGATTGGGATCCGGTGTCCAAGCAGCCGATCTTCAAGACCGCCGCCGCGACCCTGCGGCGCGTCGGCGGTGGCCGCAGACCGGCTCCGGCTCCGACGAATACGGCCTCGGCGCCTGTGGCGGTGGCAGCAGGGACGGCAGGCTCGCCGTGAGCAAGGTCGCACTGGCCCTGGCCGAACTGCACCGCAGCGAGCAGTCGCTGGCCCGTGACCTGCGAGCCATCGCCGCCCGTCATCACACCGATCAGGACATCGCACACCTTGCCGATGACCTGGCCCACTGGTCGGAGGAGCACGTCGAAGCTCTCGCCGAGCACGGCCGCCACTACGGCCTGCACCTGGCGAGCGATTGCCGGCAGCATCCGGTAACCCGCCGCCTCCAGCAGGGACTCAGTATCGCGCTGCGCCGGCATCCGGAGCCGGCCCTCGTACTGCTGGCCGACCTGCGCAAGGTGCACCGCGCCGCGGCGGGTGTTTCGCTGGACTGGGAGTTGCTCGCGCAAGGTGCCCAGGCCACCAAGGACGACGAACTGCTGGAGCTGACCAAACGTTGTCACCCGCAGACCCTGCGTCAGATGCGTTGGGCCAACGCCATGCTCAAAGAGCTGTCACCGCAAGTGCTGAGTGCATAGCCCCGGGTAGCGTTACTGTGGTGGAGGTCCCAGACGACGGCAGAGTCGACGCCGGCGCGCTGACCGGGGTTTCGGAAACCGCGCTGCTGACCCTCAACGGCCGGGCCCACCAGGCTCGCCATCCCCAGGCCATCATCGACGATCCTCTGGCCGTCGAGCTCGCGGACTCGATCGACTTCGACTTCGACAAATTCGGCAGGCGCAAGGGCCAGGAGATGGCACTGCGCTCGCTGGCCTTCGACCGGGCCGCCCGCGATTACCTGGGTACGCACCCGACGGCTACCGTGGTGGCACTCGCGGAAGGGCTGCAGACGAGTTTCTGGCGACTGGATGCTGCGCTTCCCGATGCGCGATTCCGTTGGCTCACCGTGGATTTGCCGCCCATCATCGAACTTCGCGAACGGCTGTTGCCCGCATCCGACCGCATCACGGTGCGGGCGCAGTCGGCGCTGGACTACAGCTGGATGGACGCCGTGGATACCACCGGCGGCGTCTTCATCACGGCCGAGGGCTTGCTGATGTACCTGCAGCCCGAAGAAGCCCTCGACCTGATCGCCGAGAGCGCCGGCCGGTTTCCGGGCGGACAGATGATCTTCGACCTTCCGCCCGTGCTGGTGAAGAAGTTCGCCCCCAAAGGCATGCGGTCCTCGAGGCACTACCGGGTGCCACCGATGCCGTTCAGTCTGTCCCCTGCCCAGTTGGCAGCCCTGGCCCACACCATCCCCGGCATCGAGGCCGTACACGATCTGCCGATGCCACGTGGGCGGGGCTGGTTCTTCCACTCCGCATTTCCGGCCTTCTGGCAGTTCAAACCCACCCGGCAGATTCGCGGGGCCTATACCTTGCTGGAGTTCGGCTGACTACCCGCCGGCAGCGGCAAGCCGGGCGCGTTCACGCATCGAGGCCACGACACCGCCGTCGTTGAGGATGTCCGTGCCGGTGAGATACCCCGCCCGCTCGCTGGCGCAGTAAGCCAGCAGATCGGCCATCTCCTCGGGTTTACCCCACCGCGGCACGGCGGCATCGGCCACCATCGCACCCGCACCCGCCTGCTCCTCCAAGCGGCCCATCTCGGTGTCGATGGAGCCCGGCGACACGGAGACGATCCGAAGACCACGCCCGTTGAACCGCTCGGCCTGCGACGAGCTGTACCACTTCACGAAGGCCTTGCTGATGGCGTAGGAGAAGCCTGACCTCATGTCTTCGGGAGCCAGGTCGCACGCCGCGAGCATCTCGGTGAGGAACCGGTCCTGATCTTCCAGCGCCAGCGGAAAGTGCTGAGCCGGAATGACTTCCTCGGGCAGCAGGTGCGCCGCCATCGACGCGACGTTGACGATGGCCGCACCGTCCGGCGCGGTGGCGAAGAAGGCCTCGTTCACGTGCAGGGTGCCCAACGCATTGGTCCCCATCACGTACTCGGCATCGCCCATGCTGGGGCTGACCCCGGCCGCGTGAATGACGGCGCTGACGGTGCCGAGCCCGGCCGCGGTCTCGAGCAGCCGACTCACCGCGTTGCGATCGGTGACGTCGGCGTTGACGATCGTGGCGGCGACGCCCAGATCTGCCAGGGCGGTGGCCGCACCGTCGAGACGGTCCTGCCGCACATCGCACAACACCACCGTCTGCTCACGGCCGACGACCTTGGCCGTAGCCAGTCCCATACCGCCCGCGCCGCCTGTGATCACCGTCACCCGTGTCATGGCTAGCACGCTATACAGGCGGATCCGTGGCTCTGCGGTGGGGGTCGTGCAGGTGCTCAGCAACAACAGGACTGTTATCCGAATGTGCCTCGGCTCGCTGTGCAAATCCACCGACCGGCATATAACGGGTAGTGATGACAGATGGCCCGACGATGACGCTGACGAACCGTTGTCGCACGCCGGTGGCGGATCGCCAGCTATGACGTGCCCGTACTGCGGATCACCGCTCGGCGACTCCGACACCTGTAGCCGCTGCGGGCAGGTCAACTCCAGATCCACCGGCTGGCGGCCGGACCCGACGGCCCGCCACGAGGGCCGCTATTTCGTCACCGGCCATCCGACCAACCGGGTACGCGACGGCAGAACCGCCTCGAACGACCCGGACGGTGGGCGGATGCTGCCCGACTACCTCGAGCTGAAGACGTCAGGAATTCGTGCCACCTGGCTGGGGACCACAGCCGCGGCAGCCATCATCGTGATGGCTGCCGCAGTGGTCTGGGTCCTGCTGGTCGCAGGCCGTCGACCGCCACCTCCGCCCGAAGCCGGATACCTTGCCGCGCTGAAGGATGCGGGGCTCAGCGATCAGTTCAATTCCGAGGCCAACGCCGTCGCGCATGGCCGGCAGGTGTGCCGCCATCTGGAGGACGGCGAACCCCAGCAGGGCCTGCTCGCCGACAAGCTCGCCGTCGACGCCTTCTGCCCGAATTTCTCCCAAGGCTTCCACATCCTCGAAAAGGCCAAGGTGACAGGAACTTTCGTTCTCACGGACAATTCCGGGGCGGAGGGAATCGTCTCCGACGGAACAAAGTGCCAGGGTGCAAACGGGTATGCCGACGTCAATGCCGGCACACCCGTCACCGTCAAGAACGGCAAGGGAGAGGTCCTGGCGGCCACCACCCTGGGTCCGGGCAAGAGCGGCAACGCCAACTGCACGTTCACCTTCACCGTGGCGCTCACAGAAGGGCAGGATCGCTATGTGCTCTCGGTGGGACGGCGTGGTGAGTTCAGCTACAGCTTCGAACAGCTTGTCGCCAAAGGGATTCTGATGCAGCTCGGTCAGTGATGTTTGCGTAATCAAGTTTGCCGGAATTGCGCTCCGCCGCGCAGTTCTGGCCACCGACGCCGGTTCCATATCATGGTGGGCGCCGTCGATCGGAAACGATGCGGTCACGAGTACGGCTCACTCATGTGTCAACCCCGCAACCATCTGAGTACTTGTGTAGACGCCGATTTCGGGTAGCTCTACGGTTGCGCTCGACACAATTTTCATCGATGTAATTTTCCGAACCACAAAAGGGAGTCGCGTCGGGATGACCACCTTTGCCAACATCACCGCCAAAGCTGCTGTCGGCGCTGGACTTTGCCTGACAGCAGCGGCAGCCGTGATTGCCCTGAGCCCACACGCGGCAGCGCTGCCGCTCAAGACCGGCGGATACAAGTGCGTCGACGGGGCCGCGGCACCCGGTATGCCGTGCGCCGCTCCCGCAGTGGAAGCCGCCGGGATTGCTCCCGTAGCTGCGCCCGCGGCCGTTCCCCCGGTGCCGCTGGCACCGCCACCGGTTCCACTGGCACCGCCACCGATCGTTCCGCCCGTACCCCTGGCGCCCCCACCGGTACCGGTGGTACCCGCGGCCGCGCCGGTCCCTGCAGCACCAGCACCCATCGCTGCGCCGGTGGCGGTAGCGGCAGGCGCCCCGTCCGGCAAGGGTGTGCCGACCGTCTCCCCGGGAGGTGGCCCGGTGGCCGGCACGCCGACACTGCCCGGTCCGGCCGACGGCTGATCCATCCCTCTGGCCCCACAAAAGAGGCGCCTGGCCCGCTGGCCAGGCGCCTCTCTTGTGCGTCTGCTCGTGCGTGGTCGAGCGCGCAGTTGGTTGTTGCCCTGCCGGACAGCAGGATTGGCTACTCCTGAACGATCACCGGATCGCCGACGCGGACGGTGTTGAAGTACCACTCGGCGGCAGCCGGGATCAGGCTGATACAGCCGTGGCTGGTGTTGTCCAGACCCATCGACGGCACAGCCCACGGCGCTGAATGCACGAACAGACCGCGATGGGTGAAGCGGACGGCGTAGTCGACGTCGAGCAGGTAGCCGTCAGGCGCATCGACGGGTATGCCGACACTGCTCGAATCCATCTTCACGGTGCGGTCTTTCCCCAGAACGGTGTAGGTGCCGACCGGGGTCGGGTATTCCGGACGCCCGAGGGAGGCCAGCAGCACACCCGCTTCACCGGCGTGCGGCAGATGATGCGGAGCCGGCAGAGGGACCGGCGGCTCTTCACCGATTCCGTCGATCGTCACGGTGAACGTATGCTCAGAGATGTCCGCGACCCCGATAACCGCTGGGCCGGTTTGGAATTCGGTTCGCATCCCGCCGACCGACAGCATCACGGTGCTGTGTGCCGGCCAGAACTCATCCGGCTTCCAGGACACCACGTTGGCCTCGAGCCACTCATAGGTGCCCGTGCGCGCCGGTGTCGACTTGAGCCCCAGGGCACGTTCGACAGCCGGCCGGTTGGTGATCGCGTTCTTGAACGTGACCACCACCGGATGCCCGACACCCACGACGGCACCCTCGGCGGGCGCGATCGATTCGATGGTCGACGTCAGCGGAAGACTCACCGCCGCCGTGTCGATGCTGTTGGTACCGCCGGAGAAGTAGGTCATGGCGACCACGACCGACACGAGAACACCCTGAACAACCGCGCGCATCAAACCGATCTCTCTGCGATGCCCCCATGATCTTGAACGATGTCATGGTATTGGTCCGCGGCGGTCCGAATGTGTAGGCACACGTAGACAATTCGGTCAAGCGTTCGTCACGTTTCGGCCACGGCGCCCGGATGCTCGGACGCGTCCTACGCTGGAGTCGTGGACCTGGGATTGTCCGGCAAGGCCTTCGTGGTCACCGGCGGCAGCGACGGCCTCGGTTATGCATCTGCACGCGAACTGCTTCGCGAAGGTGCCGCCGTCACCGTGTCATCACGCTCGCAGACCAAGGTCGCCGACGCGGTGCATCGCCTGGGGGCCGAATGGCCCGGCGCGGCCGAGGGCGTGGCCGCCGACAACGGCGACCCGGCAGCGGCCGAGCAGATCGTGGCATCGGCGCTCACGCGGTGGGGCAAGCTGGACGGACTGGTGATCAGCGTCGGCGGACCACCGACCTCGACGGCACTGGGCGCATCCGACGACGACTGGGAGAGTTCGTTCAAATCGGTTTTTCTCGGAGCGATCCGGTTGATCCGCGCTGCGGCGCCTGTGCTGCCGGAGGGCGGCGCGGTGATCCTTGTGCTGTCGACGTCCGCGAAATCCCCGCTGACCGGATTGGGCCTCTCCAACGGGTTGCGGCCGGGACTGGCCATGGCGGCCAAAGACATCGCCGACGAACTGGGCCCGCGGGGCGTGCGCGTGGTCAGTCTGATGCCGGGTCTGTTCAACACCGCACGAGGAGCCGGTGCCGCCGACCGGGAGCTCGGCAACATCCCGCTGCGGCGGATCGGTGAGCCGGCCGAATTCGGCCGGGCCGTGGCATTCCTGGCGTCGCCCGCGGCGTCTTACATCACCGGCTGCGCCATCGCGATCGATGGTGGGGCACTGCGCGCGCTGTGACCTGCGCGGAGCGAGTCGGCGTCAGTCGCCGATGACCTCGCCGCGGGCCGCGTTCAACGTGAGGACGCGGGCGCAGGACAACGGTGTCACCAACGAGTTGGTCCTCAGCCCGGAGTGCGACGGACGCTGGGATTCCAGATCGAGCGCGTCGGCCTCTTCATCGAGCCGATAAGATGACGGATGCCTGCGCTTGGCCGCGGCGAGCTCACGGGAGTACCGCTGCGACGAACACCAGAGCGGGTGCGTCGCCAGCTCGATGACAGTCGAGCCGGCAGCATTTGTCGCCATGTTCAATGACCTCCAGCAGAGCTTCACGACACTTCTGTCAGTGCCAAGCGTGCTCGGCCAAGCTGAGACAGTGCATCGAGTTGGCCGTGGACTCCTTAAGGATCCCTCTTAAACGTCTTTTACACATCCAAAGAGCTTGAACAGAGACGTAATTCACATTCCTGAATTTGACATTGTTTGCTGTGGCTGTTCCCGCAAGTCAAAGTGCGTCACGGTGACGCAATGACCCCGCGTGGAGGCACGACCGCCCGGACATCACATGGCGCCGCCGGCGGCCACGGACCGCTCCCGTCGACCGATTCTGACCTCGAACCACCTTCGAGTGCAGCAGAATCCACCTATTGCCACAGTCGTCGTCGCGCCCGAGCGGGCGCCGACCGGGAGCGCTGCGCCGGCGCGTTGCGACAGCCGGCCGGTAACCGGCGTGCGGTTTGCCGTATATACAGCGGCCCGTCGAGTACCGCCGACGACCAGTCCGCCGACCGGCGGCACCACCGCTCTGATCGTTTTCTCAGGAGTTTCGTCGTCGCCCTCGCGGGACCCAGCTACCGGATTCATCCGGTGTCGCCAACCGCTCGCCGGGACCGTCGGGGAGAATCAACCCACTTTCTTACTTTCGCAAGAAACCGCATGTAGGGCGGCGCACAAATTAAGGAAGTGCGCCAGCGAACGCGCCGCGGTTAGCCCCGTCGATGCAGAATCGTTACCTATCCTTTAACCTGCCCCGTGGCCGAGCCCCTTCTAGAACGTCAATAAGCTCGGTGAAGGGTGGTACGGCTGTGGATGCACATGATCCGGGCGTCGGAGAACATGCGCGTCCGACCGTGAATCGGGTATCCCGCGCGTCGATCGAGAGCTGGCCGCTGCGGTGGAAGGTCGCCGCGACGCTGGTGCTGCCGATCATGCTCGCGGCGACGTTCGGCGCGGTCCGTATCTACAACGAACTGTCGGCGGCTTCACGGCTGAACCTCGCTTCCGACAACGCCGTGATCGTGGTGCCCGCGGTGGAGCTGGTCGACCGTGTAGATGCGCTGGCCTACGCCGCCGCCACGGGATCGCCCATCGACGAACCGCTCGCCCGATTCGACGAGAGCGCCAAGGCCCTGAACTCGCTGGTCAAATCCGCCGAGTTCGACTCGAGCGTCGCTGCCGGGCTGACGACGGCCTCCTCCACCGCCAAGACGCTGCGCGACGACATCACAGCGGGACCGTTACCCCAGCGGGTGATCGCCGACCGGGCCCAGAACGTGGCCTCCGGTGTCGTGTCCGCCATCGCGGCCACCACCGCGACCGTGGACGACCGCACCGTGCGCCCACTGGCCGACCAGCTTGTGGACGCTCTGGCCGGGCAACGCGCATTGACGACGCAGCGGATACTGATCGCCGCGCCCGATTTCGCCGATTCCGATGAGCTGCGCACCGAGGTCGCAGACGCGGCTGGCGCAGAAGCAGCCGCGATCGATCGGCTCAACCGGCTGACGACCACCGACGAGGCCACGGCGCTGTCCAAGGAATCCGACGTTCGTCGCGCCACCTACACCCGGCCGTCCGACGACAGTGTGCGCGCGCCCGCGTTCACCGACGCGATGCGGGCCAGTGTCGAGGGCTACCGCGCGATGACCCAGGACCTGTCCACCGACCTCGACGGCACGTTGCACCATCGCGCCAACGCCCTGCGGTCCGATGCCCTGCGTGACACCGCGATCATCCTCGGTGCGGTGCTGGCCGCTCTCGTCTTCGCGCTCGCCGTCGGCCGCTCGCTCATCCGGTCGATCGGCCGCCTGCGCGAAGACGCGCTGCAGGTCGCGCAAGTCGAGCTGCCCGAGGAGATCGAACGCCTCAGCAAGGGCGGCGGCATCCCGGAGATCGAGCCTCTGCCGTTCCGCACCAATGAAGAGGTCGGTCAGCTTGCCCGCGCGATCGACGACATCCACTCCCAGGCTGTCCGTCTGGCCGGCGAGCACGGTGTCCGCCTGCAGATCGGCGACATGTTCGAAACGCTGTCCCGGCGCAGCCGCTCACTGGTCGAAGAGCAGCTGGCCCTCATCGAGACACTGGAGCTCGACGAGGAGGACCCGGTCCGGCTCGATCACCTCTTCCGCCTGGATCACCTCGCGACGCGCATGCGCCGCAACGGTGACAATCTCCTCGTTCTGGCCGACACCGTGGAACGGCACCGGGTCACCGCACCCGTCGCGCTCCCCGACATGCTGCGGGCCGCCATGTCAGAGGTGGAGGAATACCGGCGGGTGCAGGTCGGGCACCTGGCCGACGTCTCGATCGCCGGCTCCGCCGCAGGCGACATCGGCCACCTGATCGCCGAACTGCTCGACAACGCGCTGCGCTACTCGCCGCCCGACTCGCCGGTGCTGATCACCGTGGGACGCGCGGTAGACGCCGGTCTGCTGGTCGAGGTGGCCGACCGGGGGCTCGGCATGTCCAAGGACGATCTGACAGCGGCCAACGAACGGCTCGCGCTCGGTGGCGAGGTGACCTCCGAGACCGCCAAGCGCATGGGACTCTTCGTGGTCGGCCGCTTGGCGCGCCGCCATGAGGCCACGGTGCGGTTGCGCACCACTTCAGCATTGACCGACCGGCCCGGCGTCACAGCGAGTGTGCACCTGCCCGGCACTCTGGTCGCGCCCATCGGCATGGGCGAGACACTCGACGATCTGCGCAACGGGTCGTATGCCGAATCACGGCCGCGGACCACCGAGAACGGCCGGGATGCACTCACCTCTGCTGCCCACGCGGCCCCCGCCTCGCCGGCCCGAGCGACCTCGTGGACGGCCGAGCGCGGATCCGGTACCCCGGCCCAGACCACCGTCAACGGGCTGCCGAAACGCTCACCCGGTGCCAGTGGTGTCAACGGCTCCCCGGCTCCGGTGACCGCACCGACCGCACCGACGGCCGACACCGAATCCGACCGGCCGCAACGCGGAAATCCGCTTTCGTATTTCACTTCCGCGGCCACCACACCGGCAGAGACAGAACCTCCCGCCGCGCCGACACGGGCACAAGAATCGACGTGGCTGGACATCGAGTCCGAAAGCGCCCCGATCTTCGAGCGGATGACCTCGGAGTGGCTGATGGATCCGACGGCGCCCGAATCGCGCAACCGGGAATGGTCCAGCGCCGCGGACGCCGGTTGGGCTGCCGCCGCCAAGGCTGTCGAGCAGGAACCGAAGCGGCACACCGCATCCGGCCTGCCCATTCGCGAACGCGGAGCACGCCTGGTACCCGATGAGGCAAGATCGGGGGCCCAGGCCAAGGCCAACGGGGGCAACGATCCCGCGGCCATCCGGGACATCCTCAGCCGACAACTGGCCGGCGTACGCAGGGGCCGAGCCGAAACCGACGCAGCACACCGCCGAATCGAAGGAGATCGATGAACACCGGCACGCAACCACAGGATCGGTCGGCTGCGACACCGTCAGGGACCTCCGGCACCCTGGACTGGTTCGTGTCGAACTTCGTCCGCGACGTGCCCGGCGTCTCACACGCGATCCTGGTGTCGGCCGACGGGCTGCTGATGGCCTCGAACTCCCATCTTCCGGCCGACCGTGCCGAGCAGTTGGCGGCCGTGACCTCAGGCTTGGCGAGCCTTTCGACCGGCGCCGCGCGGTTGTTCGAGGCCGGCAACGTGCGCCAGTCGATCGTCGAGATGGACGACGGCTTCCTGCTGCTGATGGGCGTCGGCAACGGCTCCTATCTCGCCACCCTGGCATCGATCTCGTGCGACATCGGCCAGGTCGGATACGAGATGGCACTGCTCGTCGACCGGGTCGGCAAGACCGTGGAGGCGACCCCGCGCGCCACCCATGGAGCTCGATGACGCTCAGCATGGACAGACCCGAGCAGAAGCAGACCGCCAGCCGCGCCCGGCCGTACACACTCACCGGCGGACGCACCCGGGCCCGGGTCGAGATTCCGATCGAAGCGCCGGTGGAGGCCCTGTTGAGCGCCGGTGAACTCGACTGTGCGCCAGGCGATATACCGGCTGTCATCGTCCGGCTCTGCGGCAGCCGGCCCTCGATCGCAGAGATCTCGGCCCACGCCGGCCTGCCCATCGGGGTGGCCCGCGTGCTGGTGAGCGATCTGGTGGACAGCGGCCACCTCCGCGTTCACTCCACCCTGACCGACCGCTCGACCGTTGCAGAACGGCGCCTACTGATCGAAAGGACCCTCAGTGGATTACGCGCACTCTGACTCCGGCGCCACGGTGTCGTCGACGAAGATCGTGATTGCCGGCGGCTTCGGCGTCGGCAAGACCACGTTCGTCGGCGCCGTGTCGGAGATCGTGCCGTTGCGCACCGAGGCCCTCGTCACGAACGCCTCGCAGGGCCACGACGACCTCGAAGCCATCCCCGGCAAGGAAACCACCACGGTCGCCATGGATTTCGGCCGGATCACCATCGCCGAGGACCTCGTGCTGTACCTGTTCGGCACTCCGGGGCAGCGGCGGTTCTGGTTCATGTGGGACGACCTCGTGCACGGCGCGATCGGCGCGGTGGTGCTCGTCGACACCCGCAGGCTCGAGGACAGCTTCGCCGCCGTCGACTTCTTCGAAGCGCGCAGCCTGCCGTTCCTCATCGCCGTCAACGAATTCGACGACTCCCCGACCTACAGCACCGATGAGTTACGGGAGGCGCTGTCCGTGTCGCCGAACGTACCGATCATCAACGTCGATGCCCGGGAGCGTGATTCGGCCAAGAACGCGTCGATCGCGATCACCTCGTTTGCGCTGGAACGCCTTCCGACCACGACGCCCTAGACCCACCGCCCGCCAGCACCACAGTCTCGAGGAACCCATCAATGAACCACCAAGTACATCACTTCGACATGGGCCTCTGGCTGCTGTTCCTGGCCTACATCGTCTCGGTGACCGGCTCGGTCGTCGGCCTGGCCTGCACCCGTTGCGGTGCGACGGCAACCAACGGACGCGACCGCCTCCGCTGGCTGCTGATGGCCTCGATCGCCATCGGCGGGGTGGGCATCTGGCTGATGCACTTCATCGCCATGCTGGGCTTCGCGATCCCCAACAGCATGGTGCGCTATCACCTCGGCTGGACGGTCGCCTCGGCCGTGATCGCGATCGCCGCGGTGTTCGTCGGTCTGATCACCATCGGCCGTACCTTCGATCTGCGGCGACTGCTCGCCGGCGGTGTCATCACCGGCCTCGCCGTCGCCACGATGCACTACACCGGGATGTGGGCGGTCCAGATGCAGGGCACGATGACCTACGACACCACCCTTGTCGTCCTGTCTTTCGTGATCGCAGTGGTCGCCGCTACGGCCGCGCTGTGGTTCACCCTCGTGCTCGAGTCGCGCGTCCTCCGGCTCGCCGCCGGCCTGGTCATGGGGGTTGCCGTGGTCGGAATGCACTACACCGGGATGGCGGCCGTGCGGGTCAGTGTCGATCACACGATGCCGGTTCCCGGTGGGCCCGAAGTGTTCTCGTTCCTGTTCCCGGTCTTCGTGATCGGCCTGCTCGCGCTCGTCGTGCCGATCACCGCCGTGATGCTGGCACCTGATCGCAACGCCGAGCAGAGCGAGACCGAGGTTCGCCCGGTAGCTGCGACGGCTGGGCGGCACCGCTAGACCGGTCAGGCCGCCAGTAGTCCGTCGATCTGGTTGATCGCCAGGGAGGCACCCTCGACCACGCCCATGTCCAGGACCTGTTGGAGCGCTTCGGCGGAGGCGTAGGTACTCACGTAGACCGCGCGGGTGCCACCGTCATGTTCGGTGAACGTGTAGACGTTCTTCGACACCGGCATCTCGGGGTTCGGGTTGAAGTCCTCGTCGGCGAAACCGTCGTCGAACGAGAAGCCGGCCGGTTCGTCGACAGCGGTGACCGCCCAGTACCCCGCGTACTTCTCACCCTCAGGGCCTGTCATGAAATAGGTGACGCGGCCGCCTGGGGTGAGGCTGTGGTCGACGACGGTCGCCGGGTGCGTCGGCGGTCCCCATACCTTCTCCAGCTGACGTGGGTCGGCATAGATCTGCCAGACGCGCTGTACCGGCGCCGCGAACTCCGCGGTGATCGTCAGCGTCAGTTCGTCGAGGTCGTGTTTGACATCGGTCACGGGCATGGGTCAGTCCTCCTCGGGATCGGATGCGATCAGTTCATCGATACGGGCGATGCGGCCACGCCAAACCTGTTCCAGCTCGGTCAACATGGACGCCACCGACCGCACTGCTTCCACGTCGCCGCTGGCCAGCTGCTCACGACCGTTGCGCCGCTTGATGATCAGCCCGGCTTTCTCCAGCACGGCGACGTGCTTCTGTACTGCCGCGAAGCTCATGTCGTACTTCGCCGCCAGCACCGAGACCGAGTGCTCGCCGGCCAGGACCCGGCGCATGATGTCGCGCCTGGTCCGATCGGCGAGCGCGTGGAACAGGGCGTCTGCCCGGTCCTCATCACTCACGGTCACCCCATCAACATACAACCAATCGGTTGTATGTTGTCAAGCGGCCGCGGCGTCAACCCCAATAGGAAAAGTTGCACACCGGGTTCACCTCGGTCTTGTACGACACCAGCTTGTCGCCGTCCATGGTGATGGTGCAGGTGAGTTCGGCGCTGCCGCCGTCAGCGGCCACCTCCGACTCCAGTTCTTCGTAAACGGAGTACTGCTTCTCCCACGGCAGTGTCACATTCGACTCGGTCTGCTCGTCACCGCCGTTGACCCGGTAGCGAATCGTCACCGGGGCAGTGCCGCCGATGACCTTCATGACCGCCGTACCGACGGGTGTGCCCGTCGGCTCCGCCGCCTTGGGCGACTCACTCGTGGTGCGAGTCGGCTCGGTCGTGTCGCGCGCGGAGGACGTGGCGGCGGTGGTTTGCGCCACGGGTGTTCCCGTAGTCGTGCCACATCCCACGGCCAACGCGGCGCTGACGGTTATCGCGGCAAGGCCCTTGAGCGATCGCATACCTGACCCTACGACGGTCACAGGCGGTCCAGGAGCGGAAACTTCGCACCGGTCACCGACCCGCGCAAAACGCCTGACTGACATCATCCGATGTCATATATTGACCCGGCATGTGTTCGCTGCGGCCGGCGTTCCCGCCATCAGCCGACATGGACACCGTCGGGGAATGTCAAGGGGGACAATCGATAATGGCGCACGGTTCACGCTGCCCGGAGAACACCAGACGTCTACCGCTGCGCTACGGTTTGTCCGTCGTCGCCATCGGTATCGGGATCGCCGGTGCCAGCGCGCATCCGGTCGCCTGGGCAGACCCCGGCACGTCCGGTACAGGTGCATCGAGTTCGTCCGGCCAGTCGTCGAGCCACTCGAGTGCGGGTACCAACCGCGGCCCCAAGAAGCCCGGCGACCGTCGGGCTACCCGTCCGGGACGGAAGTCGCCGTTGTCTCTCAAGGCACCCGACCGGGGCGCTACCGGCACAACCGCCGACGATCCGGCCACCGGCCTGCCATCGAACGACGACCGCACGCCGGCCGTCGGGTCTCCCGCGGCGCCGCCGAGTTCGCCTGCTGCGCAGCAAGAGTCGATCGCCGACTTCGTCCGCGGGAAACTACGCGACTTCAAGCCGGCCGCCCCACTCCGCAACGACAGCACGCGGCCTGCCAGATCCGACTTCGCACCACGGGCGGCGGCCGAACGCCTTGACGCGGTAGCACCGGCCACCCGGCCTGGCTCCGTACCGTCGCGCATGCCGGCGCTGATGCAGTCACTCGCTCCCGCGAGCAAGGCCGCCCTGCCGGATCTCTCCGCGGTCGTCCACGCTGCCCCGGACTCCACCGCGAAGGTGATCCCGCTGACCACCAAGGTCGCCGCGGTCACCACCACGACCGAGACCACGACCGAGACGACACCGAAACCACCCGAGCCGCTTTCGCCGATCGCCAAGATCGCCGAGCTGCCCGGGCGCATCGTCAACACGGTGCTGCAGGTGCTGGACATCACGGTGTCCGCCAACGGGCCGAAGAGCCCGATCGACCTCGCACCGATCAACAATGCCCTCTTCGCGGCGTTCCGTGAGATCGAAGGGCAGCTCGGCCTGACCAAAACGCCTGCCGCGCAACCGGTGCCACCGACGATGACCTACGACGGGCCCACCACCGGCACGACTCCGACGGTGTCACAGTTCCTCAATGCCGCGACCGCCGCGTACGTCTGGGGCGGCACCCCGGGCGACCTGAAACCGTTCGTGGTCAACGGCAAGCAGATGGAATCGACCAATGTACTGACCGGCATGTCCGGCAAGGCGTGGGTGACACCGGAAGGCCAGATCATCATCGCCTACCAGGGCACGACGGGCGGCACGAACCTGCTGCACAACCCGCTGATCGCGATCTCTCAGGTGATCGCCGATACGCAGGTCATCTTCACGGACACCCCGCCGCAGGCATTCATCGACTCAGTGGCCTTCGAGCAGCAGGTGGAGGCCGCGGCGATCGCGCAGGGCTATCGCAAGGAAGACATCTTCGTCACCGGGCACTCGCTCGGCGGATGGGAAGCCGCCTACGTCGCGCAGCAGACCGGCGTCGGCGGCGTCGGTTTCGAAAGCCCCGGTCTCAACACCACGGTGCCGGGCAACGGCGCCGACTCCGGATTCGTCAACGTGCTGACGTACGGCGACACCGCGGCCTACTTCTCCACCGATCTGCCCGGGCTGCAGCCGTTCATGCCGGAGTACGTGCCCGGCGGAGGCACCAAGCCGCACTACGGAGCGATCGTGATGATCGGCAATCCCGACGCTGCCATCCCGCTGATGAACTCGGCAGCGCTGCTGAATACCGGGCCGATCGGTGCCGCCATCTTCGTCGCCGACATTCTGGTCAACTTCCTGCAGTACCACCTGCCCGGCATCCAGGCCTACCACCTCGGCGTCACCCCAGACCCCGGCGTGGTGCCGTGGCTGGGCAACGCCTCGGGGCCGGTCAACGCCGACTACGCCGACATGACGATTCCGGAACTGAAGAAGGCCGCGTCGGATGCGGGGACGCTGATCAGGCCCTGAGGCGGCGAGCCCGCTAATCAAGCGACAGCGGCGAGCCGCTAATCAAGAAGTAGCGGCCTCTCGCTGAATCTGTTCTGCCGCTTCCTGTTTGATCTGCTCGAACTGCGCGGCCATCGCCTCGGACAGTGCGGTCGCACCCGACAGGGGCCGGACCATCACCATGAAGTCGTCGATCTTGCCTTGGTCATCGAGATGCAGGAAGTCGCACCCGGTGATCTTCTTGCCGTCCACCGTGGCCTCGAAGACCAGAGCGTGGTCACGGCCGTCGGCATCGGCGATCTCGCGGATGTAGCGGAAGTCCTTGAACACCCGCATGACTCCGCGCAGGATCGCCGCGGTGATCGCCTTGCCCGGATACGGCTTGAACGCCACCGGGCTGGTGAACACCACGTTGTCGGCCAGCAAGGCCTCCATCGCGGCCTCGTCACGCGCCTCGACTGCCTCCCGGAACGGATGCATATGACACCTCCCTTACCCATTCATCGACTAGCGGCGATGCTAGGCGCGGCCCGGTCCCATAGTCAACATTTTGATTATTCGCTTCGCTGCTAACATCGGCTCATGGCGCTACGCGACGCAGTCCTGGCCGCGCTCCTCGACGGCGAGGCGTCCGGCTACGACCTGGCAAAGGGATTCGACGCGTCAGTAGCCAACTTCTGGATGGCCACCCCACAGCAGCTGTACCGCGAACTGGACCGCATGTCGGCCGAGGGACTCATCGAGGCACGGCTCGTCGAGCAGGACCGGCGACCGAACAAGCGCCTGTATTCGCTGACCGACGCGGGGCGCAAGGCCCTGCTCGAGTTCACCGAGGTGCCGCCGAAACCCGGAGCCATCCGGGAAGACCTCCTGGTGCAGATCCAGGCCGTGGATTCCGGCAATATCGCGGCCGTGCGCACAGCGCTCGCCGAGCGCCTCCAATGGGCCACCGCCAAACTCGCGCGCTACCGGCGTGGCCAGGAGCATCTGCTCGCCGGCCGCACAGAAGATGCCTACCTCGCCGAGGCCGACCGCATCGGCCCGTACCTGACGCTGCTGCGCGGAATCCGGTTCGAAGAAGAGAACATCGAGTGGGCCAGGCGCGCACTCGATGTCATCGAACAGCGACTGGCCGCGGCGGACCGGCCGCTTCGATGACGGTGTCCTGAGGTTCGGTGACCCAGGCGCTGAACACCGGCATACCGCGCCACGCCGCGGGCCCGTCCTGGCGATCGGCACAGGCCAGCACCGCGAAGGGACGGTTGAATCGGATCTCGACCCTGCGCACCAGTACCTCACGGAACCTCGGCACGGATCCGGCGACCATGCCGATCGCCGTCACCGCGGCCGCTTTGAAGCCCTCCCGCGAAAACGACGCGACAGCCGACTGCCTGGCGCTGAACTGCACCGGCATGTCCTCCGGCCGGGCGAAGCCCCCGAGCGCGTCGAAAACCGGGGCTATACCGGGTGCATTCTCCAGGTCATGGTCGCTCGTGGCCGACCACGCCGGCAGACAACTGCGCCACTCCGCGTGAACGTCGGGTCCTCCGACCCTGCGTTCGCGCCGCTCGGTCACGGTCCAGGCGTGCCCGTCACCGACGTCCTCGATGGGGATGCGGCGCGCCGCGCGCGGGTCACCCCGCAGCATCGCCGCCACCTGATGCGCGGCGGTGTCCACATCGTGCGGCGGCACCTCGGGCGCGGCGATCACGCTGAAGACCTCGAGCGCCGACGAGGAAGGCGGCGCGGCCACGGCAACCGGCCCGGCGGCGTCGGTGTCGACCACAAGTTGGATGCCTCCAGTGAGCTCCAACGCCGTGCTGATCGCGGCGCCGAACGCGCCACCCAGCTCCTTCGTCGTGCCCAGTGGTTGTGCCCAGCCGATGTCGGTGGCGAGCGCGGAAGCGAGCACCAGCCTGGTCAGGGCGTCGAGCTGGAGCGGGAATCGGTCGATCAGCCCGTGCGAGCGGGCCCGGGCCCAGGTATCGGCCTGGTCCTGACCCGGCACCGGACCGCGCTCCACGACATCAGGCAGCGTTCGCACCCATGCGTCGAATGCCGGACCCAAGTCGCGATCCCACACCGCCGACAGTGCGGACACGGCCGGGTGCGGCTCACTCAGCAGAGCCTCGGCACGCGCCGCGGCATCGTCGACGTTCGTGCCGAGCACAGCCTCAAGATCACGGCGAGCGATGCCCTGGGTGGCCGGGCCCACCAACGCCAGTAGCAGCCACAGACCCAGCGGTGAGGCGACTGCGTGCCCGCCGAGCGCGCTTCGGTTGAACTGCGCCGCATACGCGGACACGATCGCGGGGTTGTCGAGGGCGGGCATGGCCGAACCATATCTGCGGAAACCCCCGGATATGCACCATGTGGATCGAGGCGCCGCACAGACGTTAGTGTGCTTTCGTCGGCTTCAGCGAACAGGTCGATAGAAAAGTTGAGCAAATTCATGACCGCAGCACCAGAAGCATCGGCGCTCGAAGCCCGAGTCGGCCACTACTACGAGGCCGACGGCCTCTACCTGGTCGGCCGCGAGAAAGTACGCGAGTACGCCCGTGCCGTGCAGGACTACCACCCTGCGCACTGGGACGTCGACGCTGCCGAGAAGCTGGGCTACTCAGGCCTGGTCGCGCCGCTGACCTTCACCTCGACCCCGGCCATGGCCTGCAACCGGCGCATGTTCGAGTCGATCGTCGTCGGTTATGACACCTACCTGCAGACCGAAGAGGTCTTCGAGCAACACCGCCCGATCGTGGCCGGCGACGAACTGCACGTCGACGTCGAGCTGACGTCGGTCCGCAGGATCGCGGGCCGCGACATGATCACCGTCACCAACACCTTCACCGACACGGCAGGCGAGCGGGTCCACACCCTGCACACCACGGTCGTCGGCGTCACCGCCGAGGATCTCAACCCTGAGATCAAATCCGCCGTCCAGAACGCGATGATGCATGACGTCGACATCTTCGGCGTGGGAGACGACGAGTACCAGAAGACGGTACGTCCCGAGGGAGAGATTCGGATCTCCGACGGAGGCACCACCCGCACCCCGGGCACGCCGTCCTTCGACGACGTGAAGGTCGGCGACGAAATCGGGGTGCACCACACCCGGCTGTCCCGCGGCGACCTGGTGAACTATGCCGGCGTGGCCGGCGACGCCAACCCGATCCACTGGGACGAGGACATCGCCAAGCTGGCCGGGCTGCCCGACGTCATCGCCCACGGCATGCTCACGATGGGTCTGGGCGCCGGTTTCGCCTCGACCTGGACAGGCGACCCGGGAGCGGTCACCCGCTACGCGGTGCGCCTGTCGCAGCCGGCGGTCGTTTCCGCCAAAGAGGGTGCGGACATCGAGTTCAGCGGCCGGATCAAGTCACTGGACCCCGAGACCCGCTCCGGTGTCATCGTGATCGCCGCAAAGTCCGATGGCCGCAAGATCTTCGGCCTCGCGACCATGAACGTCCGCTTCAGCTGACAGTTCGCCGCTACACAGGTCCGGAAACCGACCTGCGCCAGGTGATCGGACCGACGATGCCGTCGGCGTCGAGGCCTTGATCCAGCTGAAACTCTCGAACGGCCTGCTCGGTGCGCGGGCCGAAGACACCATCGACACCGATCGGCGGGGCTTGGCGCAGGTTCATCCGGACCTGTACAGCCTTGACGGCCTCGCCCTTGCTGCCGCGGCGGACCGTGATGAACAACCGGGTCCAGGTTGCCGGTCCCACGATGCCGTCGACGGCGATGCCCTGGCTGCCCTGGAAGCGGCGCACAGCATGTTCGGTGATCGGCCCGAAGATGCCGTCGGCCAACAGGGCGAACCCCCTCGCGCGCAACAGATGCTGCAGGATCTTGACGAAGGGTCCGTCCTCGCCGCGGCTCAGCTCGATGATCTCCGGTTGCTGACCGGGATCGTCCCCGAGGGGGTTGAGTAGGTCGGCACGGCCTTCGAAGGCGAACAGCAGCAGATCTACCATCCGGAAGGTCTGCCGGTCGGGTCCGAGCGTAGGACGCCAATGCGGGTCGCGCACAATGGAATACGTACTGCCCTCCATAGCCCGGTGGAATGTCTCGGCCACGATGCGGCCACCCACGCCGGTGAGCCGCCCGCCGTTGAGCTCGGCTTCCCGCAGAATGTAGATCCACAACGGGGTGTTGCCGACGAACTCGGTGCGCAATCCCGGAGCCAGCCCGGTGAAGTCGACTCCCCCGCCTTCGCCCTCCACGATCTGCTTCTCGCTCAACGCCGCGACACCGGCGAACTTCGCCATCTGCTGGCCGCTGGCCAGCTTGACCATATTGCCTCGCATCAGATTACGGAACGCGAGATTGGCATGCAGCGGCGGGAATTGGGCCGTCTTGTCGCCGAACGAGCCTGCCGGCAGATGGGCCAGCGGATCGGTGAGGCGGGTATCGATGTTGCGGGCCCTGTTGAACCGGGCCTCGGGCACCACCAGATCGGGGCGCCCGGCCTCGGCGAAATCATAGAGCCTGCGGAAGTCGGCAATCCAGTTGGACGGCAACGGAAACTGGCCGGACAACGACCCACTGGTGCCCGAGAAGTCGAAGAGGAACCCGAGGGTACCGCCACCGTTGTCGAAGATCCGATTCCAGTTGTACGCATCCCGAACCATGCTGTGGCCGAGCCGAAACGCGGCAACCGAGAACTCGATGGGCATGGTCGGTGCTTCCCCCGGCACCACTGCGGTCTCGAAAATGGTACGGCCGTTGGTGAATACGTCCTCCACGATGCCCGGGTCGACGATCCTCGGCAGGTAGTCGGTGCGCAGCATCCACTGGTAGTGCTTGACCACCCGCTCTTGAGCTTCCTCGAACATCGCCGCGACAGGGCCCGGCGCCACCGTGTCCGCCACCCGGTTGTGGAACCTGATGAAGGCGAGGTGCGTCTGGGCGACCGCGAGGTTCTCATCATTGCGCGGGTCGGGTATCAGCGCCTCGCTGTGCTGCGGGTCTCGCGGCAGATCGTGCCCGTCGAAGGCGGGCAGATCACCGGTGGGCCCCGTAGTGCCCATCTTCATGTGCAGTCCGTCGGTGTAGAACTGCGGATCGACCGCAGGCCCATGGCCGTACAGCGAGTCGAGGTCGAGCGCCGGGGAGCGGCCCTGGATGAGTTCATCCACGGTCACCTCCGATCCGAGGTCACCTACGGTCCTGTCCCTGGTCAGGTCGTGGTCGACAAACTGACCCAGGTAGGTGAAGCCCGCCGGGATCTCACCGTCGGCGTCGGCCGCCACCGCAGTGATCGCCTCGGACACCGCGGTCACGAGTTCGAGGCCGGCCGGCACGCCGGGCGGACCGATCCGCGAGAACCGGAACTGCCGGAGTTCGTCCACCTCCGAGAGGTGCGGCACAGGATCCACTGCGCTGACCGTGTCCATCCCAGCTGCCGCGTCGACCGTCAGGATGCCCTCCCCCACCACGAAGAAACTGTCTCTTCCGTGTCGCATGACCACTCCCCCATCACAAGCCGTGTCCGTGACGGCTAGTCAATTCGCGTCGGGGGAGAAAGTCGTGAGTACCCCACTACCTGTGTTGGACGCTCAGTGCAGGCGCGACTGCAGGACGGCCAGGCCGGGACCAGAAAGCCGGTCGAACGCGACGGTGCGTCCGCACACCGCCAGCATGACAGCGGCACCGGGGCCGGAGATGATCTGTCCCTCACCCCAGGTGCCCCCGGTGTCCTCGTCGCGCAACTGGATACCGTGCAGGCGCCGGTGTGGGAAGAACCCGAGTTGTGTTCGGCTGGTGAGGAAATCGAGAACCCGCGCGACGTGCTGGGGATCGGGCCGATGCGGGATTCCCAGCGGGATGCGCATGTCGGCGCCGTGCACCAGCACGTCGGTCAGACCCGACATCGGGCCCGCGATGGGCGGGCTGAGTCGATGGTCGGCACGACGGCGGAGTGTCTCGGCGATCTCTGCGGCCGAGGCCTGTGCGCGCCGGCGCGCCAGTGCGTCGATACCGCGATCGATGTTGCCGTGGCGGACCCCGCTGACCAGAAATCCCCAGAACCCGTCGGTGAAATCGCTCACCAGGTGTGCGGCAACGGTTTTGACGTCCCATCCCGCGCACAGGCTCGGTGTGGCAAGTTGGTCTGTATCGAGCCCGTCCACCAAGGCGGCGATGGACCGACGCTGCTCGGCCACCGCCGCGAACACCCGATCGCGTTCCTCCCGGCTCAACCGCATCGCGATACCGCTCAGCCGGGGACGGCGGCCTTGAACGCGGCCAGGGCGTCCGTGCTCAGCCGGGCGAGTTCCGCGGTCTCGCCCGGATCCAGGGCGGCCTCGAAGATCTCGACCATCCGACGGTTGGTGGTCTGCTCGATCCCGGCGTACTGATCCGACTTGTCGGCACCGTCGGCGAACGGTTCGGGCCAACCGAACATCGCGGTGTACTGCGGGCCCTTGTTGAGCATGTGGGCCTCGACGGGAGCGATACCCGAAATCGTGAGGGCGTTGAAGTGCACACCCGCGCGCAGTTCGCGCAGCACGAACATCACCTGCAGCGCTCGCGCCGCGGCGTCGTCAGCCAGCGGCATTGCGCGCCACCCCGCGAACAGGGGCAGACCGGCGGTCGGCGTCGCCGCTATCACCTTCTCCCCCAACTCCGCGATCCGGTCCAAGCCCTCGGCCCCGACCAGATACTTGCGTCCGAACTCCGCGGCCTGCTGCCAGTACTGTTGCGCCGCGCCGACCGCCCCGCGGACCGCGACGCCTTCGTCCCACATCGCGGCAAGGCCCGTCGGCTCGAACACCGCGAACACTGCGCTGACGGTGGTGCCGCTGGCCTCACCGAGCACTCCGCCACGGCCGGCGACATATCCCGCCAACGGGTTCTGGTAGCCGGCGGCGATGCTGGCCGCGAAGTTCTCCGGATGCAGCATGAAGATCGCGACCGCCTGCTCCATCGCCGCACCGGTGGCGGCTGCCGCGTTCAGCATGTCGGTGTCGGTCATGGCAGTGATTCCTCCTGATGCGCTATCTGGCGAGATCCCACTGGCCGAAATCGGCTGCGAGAACGTCGTTCACGTCGACATGTTTACCGTCGATCACGAAACCGGGGTCGGACGCGGTCACGACTTCCCTCTGGAACAGCACGGCGGCCGGCTCACGCTCGCCCCGAGACCATGCCTTCGTCTGCCAGGCCCACCGGTGGCCGGGGCTGCTCGACGCGCCGATCACACCGTCAGCGATGGCCCAGCCACACTGGCGGCGACCGCCGTAGATTCCGGTACGGGCCACCCCGAGAACCGAGTTGATCCCCCGAAACCACTGGACTGCAGCGCTTTTCCATGTTGCGGCATCGATATCCTCATCGACGCTGAAGAAGATCGGCGCTGTCACCGGGCCCCCGGCCGCGGAATGCAGACCCAACGCCGTATTGGCGTCGGCCACACCACCGTCGTACCCGCGGGTGAAGTCCGATGGCGTCGGCCACCCGGGCTTGCCGAACTGGTAACAGCTGACGATCTGCAAACCGGCCGCCCGGAGGCGGTCGGCGTAATCACGGGTGACGGGCTTGAAATCGAACGTGGCGCCGGGGCGCAGTTCGGATACGTACACCAGCGCGCCGCTGAAGCCCGCGGACTTGATCTGTTCGGGCTGGACCAGCCGATCGGCGAAATCAATGAGTTGCAGACCGTCGGCGGAAGCCGCCGGTGCGCCGAGCGATGCGGCGAATGCGCCCGGGACGGCCAGGACCGGGGTGAGCGCAGCGGCGTACCGGAGCACTTCCCGACGTGAGGCGGATGGCGTCACGAGAAGAAGCGTATCCCCTGCCCCATTCGGCCAGTGTTACCGCGTTGGGGCCGGAACTGCTCCGCGGCGAGGACAGATGAACCACAATGTGTTAACTCAGCCGGCGGCCGAGCAAACAGACGATCGACTGGCAGGACCACCGTGGTACGTGACGTGATCGACTTCGACGCGACGCTGGATCACCCATGTCCGGATATCTGGGAAATCCTGCAAACACCCGACCGGTATCCGCGATTCTTCCGCGGGCTCGGGTCATGTGAGCAGGTCTCCGACCAGGCCCAGCAGTACGAGATGCGCTTCACCACTCCGCGCGGCACTGTCGTCGTCCACGAGATGCACCTGACGGTTCGCCGCGCCGGCAGGGAGATGCTGCTGCACGCCACCGAGATGCCCGACAGTTGCGTGTCGATCCGGCTGACCCCCGGGGCGAACGACACTCGCATCGCGGTGACGGCCTTCTCCGTCGGCCTGCTCCACCCCGACCTTGCCAAGATCGACGACAGCGCCGTGGAGAACTGGGTTCGCGACGGTCTCCAGCGAATTGGTGAATATCTGGCAGGCAAACAGTCGTCGCTGCTGGTGAACATGGGCGACATGCGGTCACTGCAGCTCAGCGTCCTGAAGACCATGGTGGTCAGCGGGGTCGTGCGGGCGTCCCGTCCGGATCGCGGACTGCGCCAACTCAACTCCCTCGCCAAGTGGGGATTCACCCTCGCCGGCGGACTGACCGCCGCCGCCGCGCGATCGCCGAACAATGTTGCGGTGATCGACAGCCTCGGAAAGTCGACCTACGCCGACGTGGCTGAACGCACCACCCGCATCGCTTCCGGCCTGGCCACCGTCGGCTTCACCGCGAACAGCAAGCTGGCGATCCTCGCTCGCAATCACTCGGCGATGGTGGAGTGCATGGTGGCGGCAAGCAAGCTGGGCGCCGACTTGGTGTTGCTCAACACCGGCCTGGCCGCGCACCCGATCGAGGAGATCATCCGCCGGCACTCCATCGACGCCCTATTCGTCGACGACGAGTTCGACCAGCAGGTTCGTTATCTGCCCGCCGAGATTCCACGGATCTCGACCAGGACCACTTCCGCTGTGCCGCAGCGGCGTTCGCTCGACGACTTGATCGCGGCAGGCACCGACACCGGACCGCTGACACCGCCGAAGCGACCGGGCAAGCTGGTCGTTCTCACCTCCGGCACGACCGGCACGCCGAAGGGGGCCCGCCGGCCCACGCCGACCGGCTTCGGGGCGATCGCCGCGATGCTGTCACGGATGCCGCTGCGCCGCGACGAGGTGATGCTGGTGGCCGCGCCTTTGTTCCATGCTTGGGGCCTGGCCGCGCTGCAGGTGAGTGCCCCGCTGCGCGCGACGGTGGTGCTGATGGAACGGTTCAATGCCGAAGAATGCCTGAAAACCATTGCTGAGCATCGGTGCACCGTCCTGGTGGCGGTACCGGTCATGCTGCAACGGATTCTCGAGCTGCCCGCTTCGGTGATCAACCGATACGACACGTCGTCGCTGAAAGTGGTCGCCAGCAGTGGGTCACCGATCCCCGGCGCAGCCGTCCTCCAGTTCATGAACACCTTCGGCGACATCCTTTACAACTTCTACGGCTCGACCGAAGTCTCGTGGGCGACAGTCGCTGACCCCACCGACCTGCGCGCCGCACCGACGACCGCCGGTCGACCACCGCTGGGAACGCGGGTAGCCATCCTCGATCAGGCGGGCCGTCCTCTGCCCGTCGGCGCGGTCGGTCGCATCTTCGTGGGCAACGACATGCTGTTCGACGGCTACACCAACGCGGCGTCACCTGCCGTTCAGGACCGCCTCATGGACACGGGCGACGTCGGATACCTCGACGCCAGCGGACGGCTGTTCGTCTCGGGGCGCGACGACGAGATGATCATCTCCGGCGGCGAGAACGTGTTCCCGCGGCCGGTCGAGGAAGCGCTCGCGCTGCTGCCTCAGGTCTCCGAAGTAGCGGTGATCGGTGTCCCCGATCCGGTGTTCGGCCAGCGCCTCGCCGCGTTCGTCGTCGTCGCCGAAGGCGCCTCACTTGACCAGGACATGGTCAAGAACTACATCCGAAACCGTTTGAGCCGCTTCTCGATTCCACGCGACGTCACCTTCCTCGACAAGCTGCCGCGTACGACGACCGGCAAGATCATCAAACGCAGCCTCCTGGACGGGCAACTGCCCTGACGGCCACCGGGCGCCGGACCGGGACCTCCATCGACAGATAACCGATCGACAACGAACCGGTATCACGCCCGCGCGGTCACTCCATTAACTGCAGTCACTTGGTTACCATCGCGCGGTGAAGGTTTCCCGGCGTGACGCGCTGCGCTGTGCCACGGCACTGTCAGCGATGGCCGGGCTCGGTGCCGCCGCAGGCCCATGGATGCCCACGGCAACAGCCGCCGCCCCCACACTGATCGACTTCGCCATGCGACAGATCCCGGCGCGGGATATCCGGGCCGCAGGCCACTCCGGGGTCATCAACTACGTTTCGACGTCACGCCCGGGTTCGTCGATGGGGGCCAAACCGATCACGCTGCCCTACGCCCGGGAGCTGACCGCCGCCGGTCTGGTGATCGTCAGCAACTACCAATACGGCAAGCCCGGCGGCACCGCACCTTCGGACTTCACGCGCGGGTACGCCGGCGGCGTCGCCGATGCGCGCACCGCGTGGTCACTACACACCGCCGCCGGTGGCGGACAGAGTGCACCGATCTTCTTCAGTGTTGACGAGGACATCGACCGCAACACGTGGAATTCCGTTGCGTTGCCGTGGTTCCGCGGAATCAACTCGGTGATCGGCGTACAGCGCACCGGCATCTACGCCGGAATCAACCCGTGCCAGTGGGCAGCCGCCGACGGTGTCATCGGCAGGTCGCAGTCGCCCGGCCACGTATGGGCATGGCAGACCCGATCCTGGTCTCGAGGGCAGATCTACCCCGCAGCGGTTCTCTACCAGCGCGTGGTGAGTACCGCGTCGAATCCCGGACCGGTGGTCGGCGGCCTCGAAGTCGACGTCAACGACGTCCTCGCTCAGGACTGCGGTCAGTGGAACATGCATCCGTGACGAGTGAAGTCGAGTAGCGCACTACTCTCGCGGCCCGAAACACGCCCGCCCACCATTGGATCCACCAATGAAGCAGCCTTCAGTGCTGACTCGAGAGGCGGACGACAATGGGACTACAAAGCATGCTCTTCACCTCACCGGCTCCCGACGTGCAGTTGGAGAACTGCCTGGTCTCCGACCCCGCGCACATCGGTGAGGGCATCCACGCCGTCGGCGAGCATGTGCGGCGCATCCAGATCGCGCTCAACGAGGTCGATGCCGCAGGACTCGTCGTGGACGGCGTCTACGGAGGAGGCACCGGTGACGCGGTGGAGGCCTACAAGAACAAGCGCGGCATTCTGAGCCCCGGGCAACTCACCGCGGACAGGATCGTCGGCAAGGGCACGATCAGACATCTCGACGACGACGTCATCGAGTTCGAGAGCCTGACGCCACCTGGCGACGGCCTGGTATCACCCACCGAAGCGGGTGACCCCCATGACCATTCGCAGTGCCCGACCCCGCCGCGTGTCAGCGCACCGGGACCCGACGGCCGCGCCCAGCATCAAGGGACCCCGATCAACCCGATCGGCAACGCCATGCGGATCAACATCTACGGCGAGGGCGAAACCGACTATCTCGGGTTCTCCGACTTCGCCACCGAGCCGCAGCACGCTCATGGCCGCCCGCTGACGGCGGTCTTGGCCAACGGCTGCGCCAGTGACATCTGCATGCGCAGCGCACCCATCAATCAGGTCACCCTCAACGAGATTCGGCGGCTGGCACAATCGGCCCTCGTCGGCGGGTGCCGCTTCACCTACGCGTCGACCCAGGTGCAGTTCGCCACCCCGCGGGCAGACATCCTCAGCCTCGGGACGGTGATCCAGCAACACCGCATCGCCGATCCCACCGATCCCGCCAATCCCCAATTCGACATGGAGGTCTGGGTCGTCGAAATGTTCTGAGCGCAGGCTGGGCAGGGCTACTTGGCTGCGAGCCTGACGAGGGTGTCACGCGGATCCGTCTCGCGCAGGTTCACGTTCATGACGTAGACGTTGCCGTCTCCGTCGACGGCGATGGCGGACGGGCGCTGAAGCCCGCTGAACGGAAGCTGGACCCAGTCACCGCCACGGCCCGGCATCCGCGACACCGTGCCCGCCATCCGGTCAGTCGCATAGAGATTGCCTGCGGCATCCACCGCAAGGCCACCCACGTTTTCCGGCGCGTCGGCAATCGCCACCGCCTCTTCGGCGTCCTTCGCGATCTTCAGAATCTTGCCGTCACGGGCTGAGTACAGATTGTCGTCGGCGTCGATCACCAAGTGCCCCAACCCGTTGCCGATCTCGACAGGAAGCTCTATCGGGGCGGCCGCACCGGGAGCGAGCTTCAACAGCTTGTTGCGCTGGTTGTCGGTGATGTAAACCGAGCCGTCCGTACCCACCGCCATCTGGCCGAACTTTGTGAGCTTGTCGAAAGGCAACGGTTCCGGGGTGGTGGATCCGGGCGCGATCGTCTCGACAGCGCCACCGAGAGCGACGAAGGACAACCGGCCGTCCGGCGCGACGCCGAATGTCGAAACGACGGGGTTGCCGCTGGGCCTCATCGGCGCCGGCTGGTCTGCCCCTGAGGGCAACGTCGCGAATCCACCGGTACCACCCAGGTAGAGAACGTTCTTGGCATCCACGCCCATCTCCCGGTAGTCGAAACCACGGAACGGGAGCGTTGTCTGCTCACCCGACTGCAGCGGCACGTCCTTGCTCGGCGCGGTCGGCGCCGAACCCGGCGAGCATGCCGCCAGGACACTGATCACCACGGCCGCGACCACTGTGAAAACGAATCCTTTGCGCGGGCGCAGTTTCATCTTTTCCATCCCCACGGCTCGAATCCTAAGCTGGCTCATCTCGGTGTGATTGGTACTGAATGATTGATGGAAGGCCCGGTACATGGGTAAGCGAATCTCGGTTGAAATGTTCGACGACCTCGAACCCGAGTTGGCAGCCGACGTGACAATCGAGTTCGCGTTCGAGGGGGTCGGCTACCAGATCGACCTCTCGTCCAAGAATGCCGACCGGTTCCGCAAGGAGCTGGCCCCCTGGATCCAGGCCGCCACAGCAACGTCCGGCCGTGAGGTGCGCCCCGATGCGAAGCCCCGCACTCCGAGCGGACAGGCTGGCCTTCCCCGCACCGAGATCCGGGCGTGGGCACGGGCAAACGGCTACCCGGTGTCCGATCGCGGCAATGTCTCAGCGGCGGTCGTCCGAGCCTGGAAGTCCGCCACAGCCCACGACATTCGCGGCGAGGTAGCCTGCGCGGATGAGTAACGACGACGTACTCGACGACATCGCGCGTCAGCGCGCCGCCACGAATGCGGCCATCATCGCTCTTTACGACGCGATTCGCGATGCCAAGAGCAACGACTACTCCTACAACGAGTTGGAGGCCGCCTCCGGCTTCACTCGCGGCACCGTGCAGAACATCGTCGCGGGCAGCAACCCTCGATTTTCCGTCGTGTCGGATTGACGCCTGGTCGGCCGCGGGTCGACTCAGCTCGGCCGGCACCTGGGTGGACCATTAAACTGGGCCGACCGGCGGCCGCAGAGTCCATCCCAGCTGCCCTGGCACTGGATCGTTTGGAGGACCTATGTGGAGGCGGCTGCCGCGGCCGGCGGTGACGGGCATGGCGATGATCGGCGTGGCTTTGCTCGTCAACGGTTCTGCCGCACCAGCCTGGTGCATGCCGCAGGCTGAGAACATGGCCCAGGCGCCCGCCATCGCCCCGCAGGTTCCGTTGACGCCGTTGGACGGGCTCGATGCCGAACCCGCGGCGCCATTCGCCGGTCTCGATGCCCGCACCCGGCAAGCCACCGCCGACGCGGCCAAGTCCGGCGCCGACGTCGAGATCGTCGTACTCGACCGCGACACCGGCCAGGTGGTCTCCAACGGCGCCAACCAGCCCTTCCCCATCGCCTCGGTGGTGAAGTTGTTCATCGCCGACGACCTGCTGCTGCAGGAATCGAAGGGCGAGACGAAACTGTCTGCCGCCGACCGCAAGTCACTCGACATCATGCTGCGCTCCTCCGACGACGGCGCGGCCCAGACGTTCTGGGACCGCAGCGGAGGTAACGCGGTGATCTCCCGCATCGTGGCGCGCTACGGCTTGAAGTCCACCACGGCGCCGTACAACGGACACTGGGATGTCACGCAGAGCACCGCGAGCGACTTGGTCCGCTACTACGACATGCTGCTGAACGGCAGCGGCGGGCTGCCCCCCGAACAGGCCGCCGTGATCATCGGCAATCTCGCGCAATCCACCCCGACGGGAACCGACGGATACCCGCAGCGCTTCGGCATCCCGGACGGCCTCTATGCCGAGCCGGTCGCGGTCAAGCAGGGCTGGTTCTGCTGCTGGAACGGTGCCAACCAGCTACACGTCTCCACCGGTGCGATCGGGCCCGAGCGGCGTTACGTGATGGTGATCAGCTCGCTGGAGCCCGGCGACGCGGCCTCCGCCCGCAACACCGTGACTCAGGCCGTCAAGACGATGTTCCCCGGCGGACACATCTAGACCCGGCCGAAAGACTCACCGGCAGTTACGTTTACTGCTGGGCGATCTTGTTGGCAATCTGCTCGGCGATCTGGGCGCCCCGATCGTCGACGTCATAGGCGCATGCGCTGACATCGGCGACGACGTTGTTCTCGGCCGTAAGCGCACGCTGGCATGACCAGCCTCGGGTACTTTCCTCTTGCTCCCGGGTGATGGTGAGGATCCCGTTTTCGTCGGCGGCCTCGCTCAACGTCCAATAGTGGGCGTTCGGGTCACCGGCGTCGTGAAGGTCGACCCGCTGATCATCACACTGGCCCCATTCCGACACCTGGCTGTCGTAGAACTCACTGGCTGCCATGGCGTCGGGGAACGCGACCACGGCCTGATAGACGATGTGGTCGGCATCGTCTCTGCGGTCGCGAAGCTGCTGCACGCGAACAGCAGTCCAGCCGCTGCCTTGATACGAGTATTGCTGGGCCTCTGCCCACACCAGGCAACCATCGTCCAGGGGCTGGTTGCGGTACATCGAATCACCGGACTCGATGACATCGACCCGGGCGCCCATGATCGTGCCGATATCGCTCGTGTCGAGCAGCAGGTCCTCCAGCGCATGTGCGGGAAGCGGTTCAGGTGCGCGGCCCAGCGTCGGAGCGGCAACCACGTGCCCGCCGGTGGTCACAGTGCATCCGGCAGTCAGCACACACAACGCCAGGGCAACCGAGATCCGACGCAGTCTTCCGGCCGTCATCGCCTCACCGTCCTCCACTCGTACCGCCTAGGCAGTTGGCTCGCCTGGTCCACACTCACACCTTCGCGGTACTCACATTCTCTCCTGTCATCGGCTGTCCATCGTTCACGAACTGAGCCGCGGTCATTTCACGATCAGGTCGGATCTTTTGGCACCACATCAAGTTGATCGGGGGTACGCTGCCGTCGTCCAAGCCTCACCGTGATGGCGGGTGCATACACGTATCGATGCTCTGCTCGCCGCAGGACCGGTCGACCTGCAACGCCTCTGCGGAGAAGAGGCCGCCACCAAGGTCGCTGCTATCGAGGCAGGCCAGTGACAGAGCGGGATGGGGGGGCCGGCACCAAATTTGGTGAGCGTCATGCGCACTGCAGCCAGTATTGAGGCCGCTATCTGGTCTTGCTTGGCAGTCTGCAACCGGTGCTGCCGGTGATCAGCGCTGCGGCTTGCGATCCAATGCGCAAGGTTGTCCCGGTGTCGCTGGTGAACTGTAGGTCGTGATTGTTGGGATGATCTTTGAATACGGTGAGCTCGGTTGCGCCCAACGAAGAGGCAGCTTGTTGTGCAAGGTCGGCAGCCTGTTTCCAGTTCTGTTCGGGAATTGGGTTGTCGGATACGTAGTTTCGTAGCAGTATCAGTTGTCCGACTGATTGCTCGTACGGTGGATTGCACCCGCCTCTGCTGTCTGTACGTCGCCATTCCCAGGTCACAGACGGGGCGATGGCGGTGATCTGCTGACCGAGCTTGATAATCACGGACTCCACTTGCGTGTGTGTGTCTTCAAGTGACGGCAGGGTTTTCAGCGCGTCTGCTGCTTGGCTAGCTTGGCCGGCGTCGGTGGGCTTGTATGGATTGCTCACGTGACATCCTGTCCCTAGTAGCGCAACCGACGCGAAGCACGTGATCGCGCTGAGTTGGTGGCGGACGGTGCGGTTCAAGGTCATAGACGCTGTGCTCACTTGTCCGGAATCGGTGTTGTGCCTGCCACGACGGCAGCGATGTTGTAGCCGGTGATGCGGAGCTGCTGATTATCGCCCATTTGAGGGTACTGGCTGTGCGCGCCCAGCTCTGTCAACTGTTCGGCGTTCTCACCGGCTAGGTCACCTTTTCCACTCGTAACTCCTCCGCTGCGGCACAGGGGCTGCGAGCCACGACTACAGCACGCCGGCCCGCGTCGTACAGCTGCGTATCTGAGGGGGTGTAGGTCGGGGGAAATGCCTAGGCGAAGGCACGGAGATACTGGAGTTCATGGAGGGTGAGCCGCGGGTCGACGACGGGCCGCACCGGCATGAGCTGCTTGATGTCGGCGACGGAAATCAGATGTTCTGGGAAGCGCGTGGAAACCCGCTGGGACGCACCGTGCTGCTCGTCCATGGCGGCCCGGGCACCGGGCGCTCCGATACCGCCCATAAGGCGTTCGACCACAACGTGTTCCAGATCGTGTCCTTCGATCAGCGAGGATGCGGCCAAAGTGTGCCGAATGCTGCTGACCCGTCAACCGATATGACCGCCAACACCACCGAACACCTCCTCACCGACATGGAGAAGCTGCGGCGGCGCCTTGGTGTCGATCGGTGGTTGCTCTACGGTGGATCATGGGCAGCCACCTTGATTTTGGCGTACGCACAACGTAATCCGGAGCACGTCGACGGCATCATCCTGATCAGCGTGTCGCTTACCCGACCGACCGAAATCGACTGGCTCTATCGCGGGCTGCGGATCCTGCTGCCCGAAGCCTGGGAACAATTCCGCGCTGGAGTACCTGTGACGATGAGGGAAGAGACCAACCTTGTTGAGGCCTACCGCCGACTCATGGAGCACCCCGACCCTCAGGTGCGCGAACAGGCCGCGTGCAACTGGTGCGACTGGGAGGACGCCACGATCGCCCACGAACGGCTGGGTCGACAAGGGCAGTTCAGCGCCAACACCATCGAAGCGAAACTGGCGTTTGTCAGGATCTGCACGCACTTCTATGCCCACTACGCGTGGCTCGACGACGACCAGCTGCTACACAACGCGCATAGGCTCGCCGGGATCCCTGGTGTGATCATCCATGGCCGCCTGGACTTGTCTTGCCCTTCCATCACCTCATGGGAGCTGGCCCGCGCGTGGCCCGACGCCGAACTAGTGATGATCGACGACTCGGGGCACACCGGAAGCCCAGCGATGGCGGCAGCCGTCCGGCACGCCATCGCACGGTTCACCGACCGGGACCGCAATCGCCCCTGAGCAACTCGGCGAAATATCCCACAACAGCCCGCCGTCGTACAATGCCCAAGCCGCCGCTTCTTGACTGCGCCCGCGGCGATCAGTGACTGGGCCGCGCCGGCGATGAAGCCAGTTTGGTACTCACCGCCGCGGGCGCACCCGCGGCCAGGACTGCCTCAGCGCCTACGCGGCTATCGCACGAAAGGCGCCGCTTCCATGAGCACCATCAACGGAACCCTGAACCACTTGCGCTGCAGCGCCTTACGTACCCAGGGACGGGGTGATTGCTCCGCAAGCACTTCCCATTGGTCCCATTGCACACGCGCATACGCCACACCCAGCCACACAACCAGCAGTACAACAGCGCCTATCACGGCATAAACCACGGAGTCCCCCCTCTGTGCCAAGCCTAGCGGCCGTCGTTGCTGCAATGTCCATCGAAATGCGGGCAACGGGCATGCTCTCTCTCGATGCCTGTGGCGCCGTGTACGGCATGGCCACCCGGGTCGCCCGCCTACTGCTGATCATCAGCGCCCTGGCCACATCGAGCCGTTGGCCATACTGGGCGTGAGAGAGCAGAGGAGTGGTGTGGCGCTTCCTACCGGGCCATGTTGGTAAAGCGCGAGAAGTGAAGCTGGTGCGCCACAGTGATATTCGCGGTCGGGCCGTTACGGTGCTTGCCCAGGATGATGTCGGCCTCACCGCCGCGCGGGTCTTCCCGGTCGATGGCGTCAGGGCGGTGCAGCAGCAGGACCATGTCGGCATCCTGTTCCAGCGAGTTGTGCGCCGTAATGCCTTGCGCCACAAAGTTGCTGGTACCTGGAACCGTTCCGTCGTAGACATCGTGTTCGCCGATGCTGGTGATCTCGACGATCTCGTCCCAGAAGACGTCGTTGAGCGCCAGGTGGTGCAGTTCGGGATCGTTGAGCACGGCCGCCGCCCGGTGCAGCCGTGACCGGCTCGGCGCGTGCTTCCACATCGTGGAACCGCAGAACTTCGTACCCATCGCCGCGGCGAACTGCCGGTGCGTCATGCCCTCACGCGAAAGCGCCGACTTCACCTGCTGCCAAACCTCTTTGGGCACAGTGTCGAGGTTCGGGTTGCACTTCGCGTCTTCGAGATGAGCAAGTACCTCGCGGGCCTTGATTCCCCGCTCGCCGTTCACTCCGACGTGCGCCACGAAGCGGCGCTGGTTGTCCCAGCCGTAGATGAGTACGTGCCAACAATCGCGGTATCCCGGCTTCTTAGCACGCTTGATCCGCGCGTGCACACCGACCCGCAACAACAGCTGGGTCACGTCATCCGCCAGCCGCCGACTGCTGGTGGCGTAGTAAATGCGCGCTTGGCCGGCCTTTGCGTCCCACCGCACCGACCCGTCCGTTGCCCACAGGTGACGAAGGAACAACGCCACCTGATCGTCGGGAAGGGCGAATACCTCTTTGGGAACGAACTTCTCGTAGCTGCGCTTGCCGAACAACCCGAGCCTGTCCAGCCAGGCCGCGATCGGATTGCGCTTACCGTGAGTAAGCCGATACGGCGCGGGTAGCCGCAATGTGGTGACGCCAGCCGCAGGGTAATCGTCGCGCACCGCAGTCACTCCGAAGTGCAGCGCCGAAATCTCCACCGCAACCAGGTTTGCCTCGTCGACGCTGGCATAACGGATCGGCTGGCGCTTCACACACGAGCCGTCACCGATCATGTGCGCCAACATGACCACCTCGGAGTCGTGCATCCGCTCGGTGTGCACCGGCTCGGGGATCCGTCGCGGCGTCGCCAGCCGGTCTCCGACCGCGAGCTCTCCCAAGGGAACCCAGCCATCGATGGTCATGAACGGATGGTTGGCTGTAGCCTCCACCTCACGTCCCGAGGCCAACCTGAGCTTGAACACCTCTTTATGCCCGCTGTAGAACACGTTGGTCATCGGCCGCGCCACCATGTTCTTGTGCTCGTCGAGCGACCACACCAGCGGGCGCTCGCCGGTCGCCATCAGTTCGCCGAACGTCACCTCGGCGCCGTTGTCGGCCCGCAGGATTCGGGTGTTCGCCGTCATGCAACCCGATTCACGCAGGTCCGAGACCTGCGGACGCTTGTCGGTGCGCTGCTCGGGACCACGGTTCAGCTGACTGATCGCGATCACCGGCACTTCGAGTTCCTTGGCCATCAGTTTCAGGCTGCGGGAGAAGTCCGAAACCTCTTGCTGGCGTGACTCGTACTTCTTGCCCGAACTCATCAGCTGCATGTAGTCGACGACCACCAGCTTCAGGTCCGCCTTCTGGGCCAACCGCCGGCCCTTGGCGCGAATCTCCATCATGGTCAGGTTCGGCGAGTCGTCGATATAGAGCGGCGCCTCGCTGATCTCACTCATCCGGCGGGCCAGCTTGGTCCAGTCGTCATCGCTCATGCGACCCGAACGCATATCGGCCAGTTTGATTTTCGCCTCGGCCGACAACAGCCGCATGACGATCTCGGACTTGCTCATTTCCAGCGAGAAGATGACGCTGGCCATCCGGTGCTTGATCGAGCAGGACCGCATGAAGTCCAGGCCGAGGGTGGAGTTGTGCGTCGGCACCATGGCGGGGCCCGCCAGGTACAGATGCGCGGCGTTATCGACCTCGACGCAGCGCACCGGCACACTGGGCAGCCGCCGCACCGCAGCCACCTGGCTCACCGGCGCCAGCACGGCAGCTCCGCCGCGACAGGTTGGCGCCGCAATGGTGTGCAGGCCCGGCCGCAGCTGGGTGGTGGTGCGGATACCGTCACCTGTGGGCCACTGGTGCTGGGCATCGGCCACAATCACCGTGCCGTCGGAGAATTCGACCTCGAAGCACGGACGGCCGAGCATGACCTCGGTGGCTGCGACAACCCGCGTGGGCTCGCCGTCTGGTCCGAGGAGATGATCCCCCACACCGACATCACCCATCGAGGTCCAACCGGTGGGTGTGGGCAGTGGAGTATCGAGCGCGAGTGCCTTCCCGACACCGGGCCGTGCCGCGATGATGATCATCTGCCCCGGGTGCAGGCCGTTGGTGATCTCGTCGAACTCGGTGAAGCCGGTCGGCACACCGCGCGCGATGCCGCCCTGCGACGCGATCGCGTCGATCTCGTCCATGGTGGGCTGCAGCAGGTCTTCGAGCGCCACGAAGTCCTCGGAGGCGCGCCGCTCGGTCACGTCGTAGATCTCGGCCTGAGCCCGGTCCACCACATCGGTGACGTCCGCGCCGTCGGCGCCGGCGTAGCCGTACTGCACCACCCGGGTGCCGGCCTCCACCAACCGGCGCAGCAGCGCCTTCTCGGCCACGATGCCGGCGTAGAAGCCGGCGTTGGCCGCCGTGGGCACGGTGGAGATCAGGGTGTGCAGATAGGGTGCCCCGCCGATGCGGCGCAACAACCCGCGACGGTCGAGCTCGGCGGCGACGGTGACGGCATCGGCAGGTTCGCCCCGGCCGTAGAGATCCAGGATGGCGTCGTAGACGTTCTGGTGGGCCGGGCGATAGAAGTCGCCGGGGCGCAACCGCTCGAGGACGTCGGCGATCGCGTCCTTGCTCAACAGCATGCCGCCAAGAACCGCCTGCTCGGCTGCCATGTCCTGCGGCGGCTGCCGGCCGAAGTCCTCCCCAGGCGGAGGGCCATCCATCTCCGAATCCGGATGCCCCAGGTCGTCCACCACCGCCACGGACTCCCCACCCCCTTCCGAGACCCGCCTCACGACAGGTTCGAACGTTTATTCGAAATGGCACTGCAACTGTAGAACAGGGCCCCGACAAGCTCATGACGGCGCTGCGACGCATCACGGTAGACGGTTGCTGGCACCCGCGGAAACCGCCCCTGTTGATGGACCTGTGGATGGCATGGGGATAGGTCTCGGTCGCGGTGTTGAGCCTCTGGGGAGAACCTGTGGATCATTCCTGCGCGATCTGTTGTTTTACCAGGTCAGAGTCCCATAGAGGTTGTCAGTAATTGTGTATGGAAAGTTCTTCGGCGTGTCGTGCCGGGTTGCCGTCCCGGGCGTGTTGTGTTGCGCACAGGGACCGCCCGGGTTAACACCGAGTTAGGTTCGCTGTCCAGAGTTTCCCGCAAAGAGTTCGCCAGAGACACAGCAACGCCCGGGTGGAAACCTCTACAGGTCTCCACCCGGGCGATTGAGTGCCGGCGGAATGACTCCGCTACGGATTACTCCGCAACTGGATTACTCCGCAACAACGTTGAGCGACACCTTGGCTTCCACCCCGGTGTGCAGCTTGACGGTCACCGGATGCGTGCCGACGGACTTGATGTGCGCCTTGGGCAGCTGCACCGTGCGCTTGTCCAGGTTCGGGCCGCCGGCCTTCTTGATCACGGCCACGACGTCAGCCGCGGTCACGGAACCGAACAGCTTGCCGGTGTCGGCAGCGGCGTGAACCGGCAGCGAAACCTCGCCCAGGTTCTCCAGAGCGGTCTTGAGCTCGTTGGCGTGCTCGACACCCCGGATGGTCTTGGCCTCGCGCGCCCGACGGATTTCCTCGGCCTGGCGCTCGGCACCGCGGGAGGCCACGATGGCCAGGCCGCGGGGCAGCAGGTAGTTACGGCCGTAGCCGTCCTTTACCTCGACGGCGTCGCCGGCGACACCCAGGTGCTCCACCTCAGCAGTGAGAATCAGCTTCATTGGTCTATCCCCTACCGCGTCGACGAGCCGAACGGCAGCAGAGCCACCTCGCGGGCATTCTTGACCGCGATGGCGACATCGCGCTGGTGCTGGACGCAGTTGCCGGTCACCCGACGGGCACGGATCTTGCCGCGCTCGCTGATGTAGGTGCGCAGCAGCGCAGTGTCCTTGTAGTCGATGACCTGCCCCTTACCCTTCTTGGAGCAGAACACGCACTTACGAGTCTTGACCGGCTTTTCCGGTGCCGGCCGTCGCTTTGTGGACTTGGCCATTGGTTATCTCTTCCTTGCAAAAAAATTTTCGTTGTTGATCAGAACGGCGGCTCGTCGTCGGCCCCGCTGAAGGAACCCGACGCCGGTGCACTGCCCCACGGATCGTCCTTGGGCTCGGCCGGGCGCGAACCACCGCCGCCACCACCGCCGAAGCCGCCACCACCGCCGCCGCTACGGCTGGCCTTGTTGACCTTGGCCGTGGCGTAGCGCAGGGACGGACCGATCTCGTCGACCTCGACCTCGACAACGGTGCGCTTCTCACCCTCGCGGGTTTCGAAGGAACGTTGCTTGAGCCGACCGGTGACAATCACCCGCGAACCCCGAGTGAGGCTCTCGGCCACGTTCTCGGCAGCCTCACGCCAGATGTTGCACCGCAGGAACAGCGCCTCGCCGTCCTTCCACTCGTTGCTCTGCCGGTCGAACATTCGCGGCGTCGAAGCAACGGTGAAGTTGGCGACGGCTGCGCCGGACGGAGTGAAACGCAGTTCCGGGTCAGCAGTCAGGTTTCCGACAACTGTGATGGTGGTGTCACCAGCCACGAGATCCTCCTGGGATAGGCAAGTCCGTTTGCGCGAAGCCTACGTAGCCCCGCCGACGACTGACAGCCTTTAGTGCTTGTCGGTCCGCATCACCTTGGTCCGCAGCACGGACTCGTTCAGGTTGAGCTGACGGTCGAGCTCGGACACGGTGGCCGGTTCAGCCTTGACGTCGACGACGGCGTAGATGCCCTCGGCGTGCTTGGCGATCTCGTAGGCCAGCCGGCGACGGCCCCAGATGTCGACCTTGTCGACACTGCCGCCGTCCTTGCGGACGACGTTCAGGAACGTCTCCAGCGAGGGAGCTACGGTGCGCTCGTCAAGTGTGGGGTCGAGAATGACCATGATTTCGTATGGACGCATTAGAACCTCATCACCTCCTATGGTCGTGTACGGCCACGGCGGATTCCGTGGCAGGAGGGTCGCCTGCGTCGGCAACCGGGTTAGGCTACCGGAAAAGGCCCTGATCTGCGAAATCGGTAGAGTTGGGCGGTTCAACGTCAAGGATCGAGGGGATCTGTGACCTATCCCAATTCGCCATTCGGTCAGGGGTTTCCCGGCCAGCCCGGTGATCAGCAGCCGCTGTACACACAACAACCGCCGCCACCGATACTGGGCCAGCCCGGCTATCCCGGGCAGCAGCCTCCAGCACAGGCACCCGGGGAACCCAGCGGGGTGACGGGAACGATCGCCGCTGTCCTTGCCGGGTTGGGCGGAGTGGTCGGGCTGGGCAGCGGAGCAATCACCGGCTTCCATGCCTTCGCTCTGCACGACCTCATGAACATCAGCGGCGGAACCTACGCCATCGTGATCGTTGGGGCCGTGATCAGCGCCGCGTTCGGCCTGCCCCTGCTCATCGGGGCAATACTGCTGTTCCAAGCAAAGATCATAGGGCGCTGGCTCGTGGTGGGCGGCTGCGCCGGCGCCATCGCCAGCGTCCTGTTCGCCTTGGTTGTCGATACGGCGATCAGGAGCGACTACCCCGGGTATCCCGGCGCCACGACTCCGGTCTCGTTGGTGTCGCTCATCTTCCCGATCGCCACACTCGTGTTGGCTTTGGTGCCGTCCACGGCCGCGTGGATCGAGGCGAAGCAGAATCCCGCTGCAGCACAGCCCTACCCACAGAATCCGGTTGCGCCCCAGCCCTACCCGCAGTACCCGGGCTGGGGTTGAGCCGCAGGCCGGGCTACGCCAAAGCCGCTCTGAGCGACCCGAACCGGAATATGGTGAGCCTGTCGAACTTCGAGGATCGGGGCCAGCCGTGACGTATCCCAACGGGCCTTACAGCCACGGCGTTCCCGGTCAGCCCAGCTATCCGCAGCAACCGGGCTACCCCCAACAACCCGCCTATGCGCCTCAGCCCGGCTATCCCCAGCCCGGCTATCCGCAGCAGCCCTATGGCCTGCCACCGATGCCCCCGCCTGCCCCGAGCGGGGCTACCGGCATCATCGCGGGAGTGCTTGCCGGGCTCGGCTGTCTGGCGAACCTTGTCGGCGGCATCTTCATGGCGTTCGGGCTCTCAATATTGATCGGCGAATCCTCCGACGCGACCGCGAGCGGGTGGGGAGCCCTGATCGCCATCACAGCGCTGAACATCCTTGCCGGGCTGTTGCTGCTGATCGGGACGGTGACGTTGTTGCTGCGCAAGATGATCGGTCGCTGGCTCGTGGTCGCGGGTTGCGCGGTATCCATACTGAGCACCTTGGTGAACCTGACCCTGACCCCATCGACCATCGCGGGCTACGAGTACGACCGCGGTGTAGGTGCTGACCTTGTCGGTGTCATATTCCCGATCGTGACGCTGGTGCTGGCATTGCTGCCGTCGACGGCTGCGTGGATCCGAGCTCGGCAGAATCCGATTGCACCGCAGCCTCATCCGCCTCATCCGCCGTATCCGCGCTGATCTGGATACACCCGTGTCCGTCCACCACTCACGATCGGAGCAGCAGTGACCTCTCCCCCCGGATCCGAAGGTCAGCAACCCGCGTCCGCACCCGGCGAAACGCAGCTGGAAGAACCGACGGCCGCGCCGGGGAGTTCCACGAGCGGGACCACGGCGATCATCACCGCCGTCCTGGCCGGGATCGGCGCGCTGCTGACCCTCGGCAACGGCATCGCCGGCCTATCCGGACTCGTCGCGCTGTTCGGTGACGCGGGCCTGCGAACCCTGGCCCTCAGAACCCCTGGCCCCCTGGCGCTGACGGTGCTGGCGACCCTGCTGAGCGTCGCCTGCGGGCTCTTGCTCCTGGCGGGCACAGTGGCGCTGTTGCGAGGCCGAATGATCGGCCGCCGGCTCATCGTCGGCGGCTGCGGGCTGATCATCCTCGGCAGCCTGATCAGCCTCGGGCTGAACCTCGCGACGACGGCTCGCTCCGGGTCCTACGGCATCAGCGGGCTGGCGATCCTGAGTCTGGTGCTGCCGGTAGCCACCCTCGTGCTGGCACTGCTCCCGTCGACGACGAACTGGCTCCTGGCCAAGCAGGATCCGGTCACAGCTATCTAGCCCAGGCATCGCCGGTGCCGGTTGGCCCTGCGCACGCGGGATACAGTGGGCCCGTCAACCATCGAGACTCCCGGGGGGATCTGTGACCTTTCCCAGTGGTCCCAACGATCAGGGGTTCTCGGAACAACCGGACTTTTCCCAACAGCCCGTTTTCCAGACCCCGCCGCCGGTCTTTTCGCATCAGCCCGGGTTCGGTCAACCCAGCTACCCGACCGCCCATCAGCCGGTACCGCCACGCGCCCCGAGCGCTGCCACCGGCATCATCGCCGCCGTCCTGGCGCTACTGGGCGGACTGGCCGGCCTCGTGCTGGGCGTCCTGATCATGGCCGCGGTGATCAGCAAGCATCGCTCCGAGGCGCCACCTGCCATCGTTGCGCTGTTGTGCATCACCTCCGGACTCGCGCTCCTTATCGGGGCGATACAGCTGTGGCGGCACAAACCGATCAGCCGCGGGATCATCGCCGGCGGGTGCGCCGCGATCATGCTGGCCGGTGCGCTCTTCCTGATCGAAGGATTCACCAACACTGAACCCAGCGCCGCCGCCATCGTCACAATCGCCCTGCTGGACTTCATCTTCCCGATTGTGACGCTGGTCCTGACGATGCTCCCGTCGACGAAAGCGTGGATCGAGGCGAAGCAGAATCCGATTGCTCCCCAGTACTATCCGCCGTACCAGCATTGAAATGGCGTGAGTCTCATGCTGATTGCCAACCGCTCCGACTCGGACTTCGTGGAGGTGCTGTGAACTATCCGTACGGGCCCTATCAGTCGGGGTCCGGTGGCCAGCCCGACTTCACACAACAGCCCGCCGGATTCCCATACCACGGCGGTTTTCCGCAGCCTGGCCAGCCGCCGATCCTCAACGCCCAGCCCGGCCAGCCGCAACCGGGGCCAACGGCGCCGACCACCGGTAAGACCGGGATCGCCGCCGCCGCCCTGGCGGGCGTGGCCGCTGTGGCGATGTTCGTTCTCCTCCTGGTCTCGGTGATCGCAATGCTGGTCGATTTCGGCAACGGCCGGCAGGACCTCGGCGAGACGTTGGGCACGATCGTCGGCAACGTTCTGGTGTACGGCGGCTACGGAATACTCTGGCTGTTCGGCTCGATAAAGCTGTACAAGCCGAGGCGGGCCGGCCGCCTGATGGTCATCGTCGCGTCCGTGCTCGCCGTGACCATCGCCGTCATCGGCATTGCTGCCACCTACACCGACGCGACGCGCGATGGCCACCCCGCCTTTTTCGTGATGTGGATTGTGGCGCTGCTCTACATGCTCACCACCCTGGTACTGGCCATACTGCCGGCTACCGGTACCTGGATCCGGGCGAACGCGGCTCCGTCTACACCTCAGGAATCGGCGCCTCCGCCGGTTTCACCGTTTCAGGGGTACCCGACGCAAAACCCTGGATACCCACCACATCACGGCTGACTCCGTCCATGGGCACGCCCAGCGTGGCCGCCGGCACGAGCACGGTTCTGGCGTGTCAACCCGAGGCTGAGTCGACGAGCTCCGGCTCGGGGCCCGGTTTGGGCTCGATGCGCACGCGATCGGCCGAGGGACGCAGCCAGTCCGGAAGCAAGCGCGGTGGGTTGTCGGGCGCGCGGTCGAACACCCCACCCGTGGGATCGTCGATGCGCCCACCGTGACGGACCAGATCCAGTTCCGGACGGTAGATCTGGCGAATAATCAACGCGCACAACACGATCACCGCGATATCGCGAAGCAACACGGTGGTGGTGAACCACTGCTCGGGCAGGCCCTTGTTCGCCTCGCCGTATAGATAGAGCATGCGCGGCACCCACACCAGGGCATCGATCGTCATCCACGCCAACAGGATTCGCCGATGCGGCAACGCCAACACGGCCAGCGGCACCAGCCACAACGAGAACTGCGGGCTCCACACCTTGTTGGTCAACAGGAATGCTGCGATCACCAGGAATGCCAGTTGCGCCAACCGCGGCCGCCGCGGCGCCGTCAGGGCGATGTAGCCGATGGCGATACAGCACGACGCGAACAACACCGCGGTGACGGTGTTGAGCACCGTCGGCGGCTGCCAGAAACCCAGATCCGGATCGAAGCCCTGCCAGTCGCTGAACGACTTCACCACGTTGTACAGCGAGTCCATGTCGTCGCCGCGACGGGTGTTGAGCCGGAAGAACTCTGACCATCCGCGCGGGAACAGCACCATGATCGGCAGGTTGATCACCAACCACGTGACAACCGCCGTCAGTGCCGTCTTGCCGACCTCCCGCAGCCGCCCGGTCCGCAACGCGAGCAGCACCAGCGGAACGAACAACAGCAGCGGATACAGCTTGGCCGCCACCCCGATACCGATCAACGCTCCGGCCCACACCGGTTTTCGCCGGGACCACGCCAGCATCGCGCCTGCCGCAGAAGCCGTGGCAAGCGCGTCGAAGTTGGTGAACACCTGGAAGATCACGATCGGTGAGCCCGCCACCAGCGCCGCGTCCCAGACCCGCCGGCCGGCCATTCGAGAGGTGGCCCAGATGGTCGCCAGCCAGGCCAGCGCCAAACCGAACGCAGAGATGTTGAAGAACATCACCACTTCGGCGATGACGGGCACCGACACCAGCTTGGTCAGCGCGGTGTAGGTCTTGGCCAGCGACATCGACGCGTACTGGTAAAGCCCCGTCAGCACCGGGTATTCCATGTAGCGGATCGCCGGACTGCCGTCGTACTGCATACGGGGCTTGCCGGTGGCGTCGTTCTCGACCCAACTGGACTTGTAGGGAAACTTGCCCTGGTTCAACAACTCCGCGGTATAGAGCGGAACGGTGTCGGAGTAACACAGCTCGTAGTAGGCGCGGTTGTTCTCCCAGTTGGCCACCCGCTGGCCGGCTGTCCCGCTGCCGGTCGTCTGCAGGCACGCGGCCTTGGAGGTATAGCCCAAAGCCAGGAACACCACCGCGATCACGAACATCACCCGCAGTGGGGTCATGAACCGAGAGCGGCCGATCAACGCATGCCGGCCGACGGGTCCGCCAACGGTCTGCGACAGCGCCTCGGCCAGCCGGTCATTGCGGCTGGGGAGGTCGCGGTCGTCGGCGCTCCGCTGGTCTTCTGCCGGCGGAGCCGGCGAATCCAACCCGGCCGGCGGCGCCGGAGATACCCGGTCCGTCACGGAGGCGGCGGGGGCATCGGGACTTCGGGTCCGCCGGGCACGACGGGTGCTCCGGGCGGCGGGCCGATCGGCACGGTCGTCGGCGGCCCGATCGGGATCGTGATGCCGGGAGCCACTTCGATGGTCGGCTGGATCACGGTCTCCGAAGGCATCACCGCGATCGGCGGGCCGCCCGGCGTACCGGGGGCAGGCGGAGGCGGCGGAGCCTGCGGCACACCGGCATAGCCACCGATCTCGGTCGGCTTCGGGAACGACTCGTTGTCCGTGCCTTTCAGCGCACCGTCCATGGTGGATTTCCAGATGTCCGATGGCAGGCCCGAGCCGTAGACCGGCCCTCCGGACGCTGTCTTCAACGGTTTCACGCCCTCGGAGGTACCCACCCAGACCGCGGTCGAAAGCGACGGCGTGTAGCCGACCATCCAGGCATCGCGGTTGTCACCGGTGTCGCCGAGCTGGTTGGTGCCCGTCTTGGCGGCCGAGGCGCGTCCGCCGGCCAGGTTGTGCCCGCGCGACCATCCGGCGATCGGCTGCATCGCCGAAGTGACGTTGTCGGCCACGGCCTTGTCGATGCGCTGCTCACCGTTGTCCTGGCTGGACGCGTCGAACAACACCTGTCCCGATGAGTTCACCACCTTCTGCACGAAGTGTGGCTTGTGATAGACGCCGGAGGCCGCGAGCGTGGCATAGGCCGAAGCCATGTCGATCACCCGGGACTGGTACTGGCCCAGCACCACACCGTTGTTCGGCGGGCCGCCCTTGCCGTCCTCGGACAGCGTGTGCTCCACGCCCGGGAAACTCTCGGCCACGCCGGCGTCGTGCGCGGCCTTGGCCACGTCTTCGGGACCGTGCTCCAGCTTGAGCATGAGCCGGTAGTAGCTGGTGTTCAGCGACCGCTTGAGCGCCTCGGCGATGGAGCAGGTGCCGCACCCCTCACCTTCGACGTTGCTGATCTTGATGCCGTTCACCGTGAGCGGCCCACTGTCGACCTGGTAGCCCAGGCCGATGCCCTGTTGCAGGGCGGCGACCAGAGCGAACACCTTGAACGACGAGCCCGTCGGCAGACCGGCTTGCGCGAAATCGAAGCCGTTGGCATCCGAGCCGCCGTAATAGGCCTTGACCGCACCGTCGCGCGGATCGATGGAGACCACGGCCGTCCGCATGTCGGGATCCTGGCCGTCCATGTACTTGGACACCGCGTTCTCCGCTGCCTGCTGGGCTTGCGGGTCGATCGTGGTGGTGACCTGCAGGCCCTCGGTGTTCAGGGCCTGCTCGCTGATGTCGAACAGGTCCAAAAGCTCCTTGGTGACCTGACGTTCGATCAGTCCGTTCGGGCCGGTGGTCTGATTCGCCTGGCGGGCCTGGTCCGGCGGCACGGTCGGCGGGAACACCTGACCGGCGCGTTCCTCGGCCGACAGCGCGCCCATGTCGACCATGCCGTCGAGCACCCAATTCCAGCGCTCGGCAGCGCCTTCCGGATCCACGGCGGGGTCCAGTGTCGACGGCCGCTGGATCAGGGCGGCCATCAGCGCGCCTTCGGCGACGTTGAGCTGCTCGACGGGCTTGTCGAAGTAGGCCTTGGCCGCAGCCGCGATCCCGTAGGAGCCACGACCGAAATAGATCATGTTCAGATACGCCTGCATCACAGCGTCTTTGGACCATTCGCTGGCCATCTTGGTCGAGATGACGAGTTCCTTGGCCTTACGGATCAGACCGCCGATGCCCGAACGCTCGTCGCCGACGAGCGCGTTCTTGACGTACTGCTGGGTGATGGTCGAGCCGCCCTGCAGATCGCCGCCGACCAAGTTGTTCTTGATGGCGCGCAACAGCGCGGTGAACGAGAAGCCCGGATTGGTGTAGAAATCGCGGTCCTCGGCGGCCATCACCGCGTTGCGGACGTGCTCGGGGATCTTGTCGATACCGACGTCGACCCGGTTGCCTTCGGGCGGCACGATCTTGGCGATCTCGCTGCCGTCGCTGGCCAAGATCGTCGACACCTGATTGGTCCGGATGTCACCGGGCTGCGGGACATCGACGATCATGTACGCCATACCGAAGGTCACCAGCGGGAGCAGGATCATCGCGACCACCGCGGCTATCGACAGCCGGCGCACCAACTTCCAGTTGATGTGGAACTGCCGTGTCGTCTTCGGTCCCGGCCCCGACGGACCGGACGGTCCCGCAGGGCCCGACCCACGTCCGCCTCCCGGCGGCGGGGACTTGGGTGGCGGCGGCTTCGGTGGCGGAGTGCCGTCCATGGCCGCCCGGACCACGTCCAGGGGCGCGGGCCCACCGTCACGCACGGGGGGTAGCACCGTGGTCAGTCGGTCATCGGGCGGCACCCCGGGACGACCCGGACGTCCCGCGGCGGGACCGCTCGGCCGTCCCGTCGGCGCGTTCTCGCGGGCCGGCGGCCGCGGATCCCGGGCCGGCGGCCGCTTCTCGCGCTGTGGCGGCGGATTGTCGCGCTGCGGCGGATTCTCGCGCGCGCCAAGGCGGTCAGCCGCACTACGGATGTCGTTGGCTGACCGGCTATGGCGCCCTTCGTTATTCACTGGCCGTACGCGCCGATTTGCGCGTGCCTCGAGTGCCACGTGCCTTCGGCGGCCGAGGCGCGCCCAGGACATATGACTTGACCAGATGATTCCAACTGCAGGTGCGGCATACCTCAACCACATGGACTGCGAACTCGTCGTAACGAGTTGCCAACATCACCAGCTCCTCCGCGGTGCGCGCCGAGCCCGACACCGGACCCAGATGATCACCGAAAACCCACGACACCAGCGTGAGCTGTTCTTTACGGCAGATCGGACACATCACCGAACTTTGCTTGCCGTGAAACTTTGCCGCGCGCAGCAGGTACGGGTTGGCATCACAGACCTCCGAGACGCCGGTGCGCCCCGAATAGACCTCAGCCAGCAGGGACCGCCGCCGAAGCGCGTAGTCCACCACCTGTCTCTGCAATCGCACGATGACCAGAGTACGTCGGCCCCCTGGACACCGAGGCGCGACCGCGTCACACCTCCTACGATCATCTTCCGTGGCAACTCGGCAGACCGCGAACACGCGGGCCAAGGACAGTGATCGCAACGACACCTGCAAGGTGCTCGACGACGCACTCGGCGAGGGCCAGCTGTCCATGGAGGAGCACCGTCAGCGGGTGTCGGCGGCCACCAACGCCACGACCCTGGGCGAGCTTGCCCGCCTGGTCGAGGACCTGCAGAACTCCAACGCATCGGTGCAGATGCCGAAACTCGCCAAGCCCCGCCTGCCGCAGATCCGCAAGCCCGCCGGCGGCTGGGGGCTACGTCTGGCCACCGCCGGCGTCCTCGTCGTACTCGGCATCGGTATCGGTTGGGGGCTGTACGGAAACACGCCCTCACCGTTGAGTTTCAATCCCGACCCGGGAGCGGTGCCGGACGGCATCGAGCCGGTGGTGCTGACCCCGCCGACCCAGCTGCAATCGCTCAACGGTGTCAAAGGCCTGTTCGAGCAGATGCGCCAGAAGTTCGGCAACACCAGCGGCTTCGAACTGCACATCGATCCCGATTCGGCCATGTTGTACCGAGCCGACCCCCAGGACAGCCGAAAGAAGGTCTACTACCGGTACACCGGCGGCTGGGGCGACCCGAGCTCGGATCCGCGCAATGTCGAGGACGACGATCGGCTCGTCGACCTGGCGGCTTTCGACTATGAGCGGGTCCTCGGGATCATGCGGGGCGCGCCCGACACGCTCAACACCAAACGGGCCGATGTGAAGAGCACGTGGCTGCGCATCACACCGTCCGAAGACCCCTCGACGCCTGAGGCCATCAACATCGCTGTCATCGTCAACAGCGATTTCGGCGGCGGCAGCATCGACCTGTACCCCGACGGCACGGTCAAGGGGATGTACCGCAACAACCGGTGAACCGGCCGCGCCGCTGAGCTGCTACTCCGTGTGACTGCCGGCGATCACTTGGCACCAAATATATCGGCGCGATACAGTTTGGCGAGGTGTTGATCCGTCGTAGCGATCAATTCCATCTGATCTGTCGAAAGGGGTGATCTTGATGCTCGAGCTCGCAGTCCTGGGCCTCTTGCTCGAGTCACCCATGCACGGCTACGAGCTGCGCAAGCGATTGACGGGTCTGTTGGGGGCGTTCAGGGCGTTCTCGTATGGGTCTCTCTATCCGGCATTACGTCGCATGCAGGCCGACGGCCTGATCGTCGAGGACGCCGCACCCTTGGGCCCCACCAAGGTGCGCCGGGCTCGGCGGGTCTATCAGCTGACCGATGCCGGCAAACAGCGATTCAGCGAGTTGGTCGCCGATACGGGGCCACAGAACTTCTCCGACGACGGGTTTGGTGTCCACCTCGCCTTCTTCAACCGCACCCCGGCCGAGGCCAGGATGCGGATTCTGGAGGGGCGGCGCCGTCAGGTGGAGGAACGCCGGGAAGGTCTGCGTGAAGCCGTGGCGCGGGCCAGCAGCTCATTCGACCGCTACACCCGTCAGCTGCACCAACTGGGCCTCGAGTCCAGTGAACGAGAAGTCAAATGGCTCAACGAGCTGATCGCGGCCGAACGTACGGCGCAGGGGCGCCCGGAAAACATATGAGCACAGCTCCGTACGAGGCCCCCCAGGCCGAGCACACAGAACGAGTAAGGAGATCGTCCATGTCTGAGCACGCAGGAGAAATCCGGGTCGCCATCGTCGGCGTCGGTAACTGCGCATCGTCCCTGGTCCAGGGCGTGCAGTACTACCACAACGCCGATGAGAACGCGTCCGTGCCGGGCTTGATGCACGTGAAGTTCGGCCCGTACCACGTGCGTGACGTCAAGTTCGTGGCCGCGTTCGACGTCGACGCCAAGAAGGTCGGCTTCGACCTGTCCGAGGCCATCTTCGCCTCCGAGAACAACACCATCAAGATCGCCGACGTGCCGCCGACCAACGTGACGGTGCAGCGCGGCCCGACCCTGGACGGCATCGGCAAGTACTACGCCGACACCATCGAGGTTTCCGACTTCGAGCCTGTCGACGTGGTCCAGGCGCTCAAGGACGCCAAGGTCGACGTGCTGGTCTCCTACCTCCCGGTCGGCTCCGAAGAGGCCGACAAGTTCTACGCCCAGTGCGCCATCGACGCGGGCGTGGCCTTCGTCAACGCCCTGCCCGTGTTCATCGCCTCCGACCCGGTGTGGGCCAAGAAGTTCGCCGACGCCGGTGTCCCGATCGTCGGCGACGACATCAAGAGCCAGGTCGGCGCGACCATCACCCACCGCGTGATGGCCAAGCTGTTCGAAGACCGCGGCGTCACGCTGGACCGCACCTACCAGCTCAACGTCGGCGGCAACATGGACTTCCTGAACATGCTGGAGCGCTCGCGCCTGGAGTCCAAGAAGGTCTCCAAGACCCAGGCCGTCACCTCCAACCTGACCGGCTCGCTGGCCGGCAAGGTCGAGGACAAGAACGTCCACATCGGCCCGTCCGACCACGTCGCGTGGCTCGACGACCGCAAGTGGGCGTACGTGCGCCTGGAGGGCCGCGCCTTCGGTGACGTCCCGCTGAACCTGGAGTACAAGCTCGAGGTGTGGGACTCGCCGAACTCGGCCGGCGTGATCATCGACGCGGTGCGCGCCGCCAAGATCGCCAAGGACCGCGGCATCGGCGGCCCCATCGAGGCAGCTTCCGCCTACCTGATGAAGAGCCCGCCCAAGCAGATCGCCGACGACGTCGCGCGTATCGAACTGGAGACCTTCATCCAGGGCTAGCTTTCCCTACCTCAGTGGGCGGCCAGGTGAAACCTGGCCGCCCACTTGGTGTTTGAGGGGCTCGATCACGTTCGCGGCGTTGTGAGTCCTACCACAAGTGGTCCGATAAACTGGATCTATTCAAGAAAACAACTACGCTGGGAGACGCAGTAAACATCCGACAGTGACGAATAGAGGTACCCATGGCCCTGATCAACAAGCAGATCAAGCCGTTCTCCGCGACCGCATACAAAAACGGCGCATTCATTCCTGTGTCGGACGCCGACATCAAGGGCAAGTGGGCCATTTTCTTCTTCTACCCGGCCGACTTCACCTTCGTCTGCCCGACCGAACTCGGCGACCTGGCCGACCACTACGAGGAGCTGCAGCGCCTCGGTGTCGAGGTGTTCTCGGTGTCCACCGACACCCACTTCACCCACAAGGCCTGGCACGACTCGTCCGACACGATCGGCAAGATCCAGTACGCCATGATCGGCGACCCGACCCTGCAAATCAGCACCGACTTCGAGGTGCTCCGTGAGGGTCAGGGCCTGGCCGACCGCGGCACCTTCCTGGTCGACCCCGACGGCGTCGTCCAGTTCACCGAGGTCACCGCCGAGGGCATCGGCCGCAACGCCGCCGAGCTGGTCCGCAAGGTCAAGGCCGCCCAGTACGTGCGCAACCACCCGGGCGAGGTCTGCCCGGCCAAGTGGGAAGAGGGCGAAGAGACCCTGGCCCCGTCGCTGGAACTCGTCGGCAAGATCTAGTTCGACACTGCTGTTGTGACGGTACGGGCCCGGTTCGTCCGGCCCGTACCGCTCACCAGAACTGCTTCACCCCAACATCTTTCGGGCCGCGACGGCCCCGCCATTCCTATCCTCGATGGAGTTGATCCACATGCTCGACACCTCACTCGCCGGCCAATTGAAGTCCCTGCTGGAGCGGCTGACCGTGCCGATCGAGCTGGTGTCCTCCCTCGATGACGGTCCCAAGTCCGCCGAACTCGCCGAACTGCTCACCGAGATCGCGGCGATGTCGGACAAGATCAGCTATTCGCGCGCCGACGACGATGCCCGGCGGCCGTCCTTCGTCATTCGCCGCACCGGCACCGACGTCGAGGTCCGGTTCGCCGGCATCCCGCTGGGCCACGAGTTCTCCTCGCTGGCGCTGGCACTGCTGCAGGTCGGCGGCTACCCGTCGAAGGAAGCCCCTGAGCTGCTCGAGCAGGTCCGCAACCTCGGCGCCGGCGGGGCCGGCAATCCGGCCGGCGCAGACCTGCATTTCGAGACCTACTTCTCGCTGTCCTGCCAGAACTGCCCCGACGTGGTGCAGGCGCTGAACCTGATGGCGATCCTCAACCCGCGCATCAGCCACGTCGCCATCGACGGCGCGCTGTTCAAGGACGAGGTCGAACAGCGCAAGGTGCTGGCGGTTCCCACCGTCTTCCTCAACGGTGAGTTGTTCGACTCCGGCCGTATGACGCTGGAGCAGATCATCGGGAAGGTCGACACCGGCGCCGCGCATCGCACCGCCGAGGCGATCACCGAGAAGGACCCCTTCGACGTGCTGGTGGTCGGCGGCGGACCCGCAGGGGCGGCGGCCGCAATCTACGCTGCCCGCAAGGGAATTCGCACCGGCGTGGTCGCCGAGCGGTTCGGCGGTCAGGTGCTCGACACCATGGCGATCGAGAACTACATCTCCGTTCCGCACACCGAGGGACCGAAGTACGCCGCGGCACTGGAAGCCCACGTCGGCGAGTACGACGTCGACGTGATGAAGACCCAGCGCGGCGCGAAGCTACTGCCCGCGATCGACGAGGGCGGGCTCATCGAGATCTCGCTGGAGAGCGGTGCCTCGCTGACCGCGCGGACCGTCATCCTCGCGACCGGTGCCCGCTGGCGCGCGATGGATGTGCCGGGTGAGGCCGAGTACCGCAACAAGGGTGTCACCTACTGCCCGCACTGCGACGGACCGCTGTTCAAGGGCAAGCGTGTCGCCGTAGTCGGCGGCGGCAACTCCGGCGTGGAGGCCGCGATCGACCTGGCCGGCGTCGTCTCCCACGTGACGCTGATCGAATTCGACTCGGTGCTGCGCGCCGACGAGGTGCTGCAGCGCAAGCTCCGCAGCCTGCCCAACGTCGACATCCTGCTGAGCACGCTGACCACCGAGGTCCTCGGCGACGGCGACCAGGTGACCGGACTGACCTACCAGGACCGCACCACGGGCCAGTCACACAACCTCGAGCTGCAGGGCGTCTTCGTCCAGATCGGACTGCTGCCCAACACCGAGTGGCTGGAAGGCAGCGTCGAACTGTCCAAACGCGGCGAGATCGTCATCGACGAGCGCGGCCAGACGTCGGTCCCGGGTGTGTTCGCCGCCGGTGACTGCACCACGGTGCCGTTCAAGCAGATCGTCATCGCCGCCGGAGCCGGCGCGACGGCAGCGCTGTCCGCGTTCGATCACCTGATCCGGACCACCGCCCCCGTCAGCGGCTGAGGACGGCCCGGCTCCGGGGAGTAATGTCCGCAGACGTGGCCCCGGAGATTTCTGACGAGGAACTGCTGACCCTCGACGAGTTCGCGCTGCTGCCCGAGAACGCCGAGCAGATCGGCGCCGACGGTCCGCTGCCGACGGTGTCGCGGATCCACGACGGCCCGATCAGCATGCTGAAGTGGGGCACCGCGGCACCCGAGGTGGTGTTCCTGCACGGCGGTGGGCAGAACGCCCACACCTGGGACACCGTGATCCTCGGCCTCGGGGTGCCGGCGCTGGCGATTGATCTGCCCGGGCACGGGCGGTCGGCGTGGCGCGAGGACGGTGACTACGGTCCGAAACTTAATGCGGCGAGCCTGATTTCGACGCTGCAGACCCACGCTCCCAACCCACGCCTGGTGGTCGGGATGTCGCTGGGCGGGCTGACTGCGCTGCGCATCGCGGCGACCGAGCCCGCGCTGGTGCCCGAGTTGGTGCTGGTCGACGTCACCCCGTCCGCACCGGAGCGGCATGAACAGATGACCCAGGCGCAGTTGGGTGCGGTGGCGTTGGTGAAGGGCGAGCGGAACTTCCCCAGTTTTCAGGCGATGCTCGACGTCACCGTGGCGGCGTCGCCACATCGCAGCCGGGAGTCGTTGCGCCGCGGCGTCTTTCACAACGCCAAGCAACTCGACGACGGCACCTGGACCTGGCGGTACGACTCGCTGCGAGTCGGAGACGGTTTCGTCGGCCTATGGGATGACGTCCCGGCGATCACGATGCCGACCACCCTGATTCGCGGCGCGAACTCGTTCTTCGTCAACGACGAGGATGCCGACACCTTCGCCAAGACCGCACCCGGCTTCCGGCGCACCCACGTGGTCGCCGACTCGGGGCACTCGGTGCAGGGCGATCAACCGGCCGCCCTCGTGGAACTGTTGCGCGGCGTGCTCAACGGCTGAGCACGCCCGTGACATCGGTGACCACCTCGGAGGTGAACACCACACCGAGATCGCCGAACGTTCCCTCACTCACCGCCACCTGAATGGTCTGGGATTCGACCTCACGCGGATCGAAGGGTATGCCCGGATCCACCCAGATCTCCACCGAGCGACTCCGAGGTGCCGGCCGGCTGATGTCGTGCCGCACCGGGCCGTCGAGCGCCTCTCCGACCGTCCAGCCGCGACTGGCCAGTCCCAGCAAGGCGAAGGTCTCGGCGCGCGCATCGCTGAAGCGCCCCAGCGTCTTGGAGGCCAGGTCGTCTGCGGTCGCCCGGATCACCTCGCGCGCCACCTGCGGGAACGGCTGCAGAATCTCATAGTCGGCGAACACCTCCGCCCAGGCGGCCAGGCTGCCGTGCAGAGGATGAACGATGCCGACCGGCAGACCCGGTTCCAGCGCCGCGGTGGTGTCGTCGACGTCGGCATAGCTGCGGTCCTCAGCGATCCGGAAGGTGCTCGCCAACGCCCCGGATTCGTCGAACTGCCCCCACACCAACCGACGCGCCAGATGCACCATCACAGGATGGTTCACGAAGAACATCTCGAATTCGGCTGTGGTCCAGCGCCGTTCGTGAGTCATCGCGGTCTCGAGGCGCGGTAGCTGTTCCTTGGCCACGACGCGGACCTCGCGTTTGAGACGCGTGAACCGCCGATGCGACTCCTCGGCAATCTCGGCGTCATCCCGCACTCCGGGCTTGGGGAAGCTGCGCAACCGCGCACCGTTCTGGTCGCGCACCACCAGTTGGAGCAATTCGTCGAACTCGACCGTGAACCGCCGAGTGCCGTAGTCGAACACGGCGGCCGACGCTTCGTCGAGGCCGAGGTCGGGTATCAGGCGATCCGCCATCTGCTCGTCGGAGAGCCCCCGTGCGACGGCGATCTGACTGAGCCGCTCAGCCGCCTTGTCTTTCAAGGGTTTCGACCGCCCCTTCTTGGACAGCCGGAACAACGTCAGCAGCGCATGGTCGGTTCCGATGGTGCTCAGCACGTCCAGCCCGTGCGGTAACCGTCCGCCCCTGCCCTGGCTCGGCCACGCCTTCACCATGTCGGCGATCCGGTCGACACTCTCGTCATCGGCGAACCACGCCAGTGCGTCGAGGGCCCACTTGTGTGCACCAGGCGCGCCGAACGTCCACCACGCGTCGAAGAGCGCCCAGCTCAATGCGCTGAGACTCCGCACATCGCACAGCTGGGCCAGCTGCGCCACTCCCGCGTACGGGAGCACCGGACCGGACAGCATGAGCATCACCGCGACGGACTCCACTGCGTGGAACGGCAGTTGCGTGCCGTCGGCCAGCAGCACGGGTGTCGCCAGCGCCGGCCGGGCCCAATCCGGCAGCCGGGGGACCCGTTTCGGCAGGATCAGCAGAGGATCGACGTCGAGCACCGCGGATACCAGCGGGACCGCATCGGCGTCGTGCCCGCGGACCGCCGCGATCACGGCCTCGGCCGAACCATGGGTCGCCAGATAGCGCAAAGCGGTGTGGGCCGCGCTGCGGGTGGTACCCGCGGGGCCGGCAGCAGCGGGCACCAGGAACGGCGCGATGGCCGCCCCGTGCCGATGCAGGTAGGCACGAGCCACCGCGATCAGCGAACGCCGTTGCCCGCAAAGCCATTCGGCGATTCGGGTGGCGACGAGCTCGCTACGAACCGGGCCGAGGTAGGCGACATCGTCACACTTGTCCGCGTAGGCAAGGGCGAGGTAGTCAAGGCGCGGGCCGAGCCGAAGGAGTGCCGCACCGAACCACCCTCCGAAGAAGTACGACCGCCACTGCGGGGTCCAGCCCGAGGCGATGAGCTGCTCCACCAGGCGATCCGGCCCGTGGACGAGAATGTCGCTCGCACAGATCCATTCGCCGGACTGTTCGCGATGCCGTTCGATGTCGGCCCAGCTCCGCATGACCTTCGGCGGCTGAGCCGCAAACCGGCGGGCCACCGTGAGTTCTTCGTCAGTCCATGCCAATTCGGGCGACGGCGGTTGCAGCGGTCGGGACGGGACGGGCAGCTTCGGCGTCTTGGCGGTGCGTTGCCACGGCGGGTCCGCCAGCAGCTCTGGCAGCGCACACGCCTGCGACGAGACAGCCGGTGCGGGCTCCGCCGGGCCGAGCAACTGCCGCGCCAGGTCGTCGTCGCGCTCCGCGAGGAGTCGCTCCGCCCGCTGCGGGAAGTTGCGAACCGCCCGGGCCAGACCCGGTCGGACGCCTTCCAGGCCGGAATGCCTGAGCAGTGTCTCGAACGCGGCATCGCCGGGCAGACATGCAAGGGCCTCGGCGACCGTCCCGGCCCTCTCCTTGGCCAGATATTCGCGCAACAGCCGGTCCAGGATCGGGACCAGGAGGTCGCCGAACCGATCGACCAGCGTGGGCAGGATGTGGCGGTAATCCTGGTAGAAGGAGTCACCGCGCTTGGTGAAGAGCAGGCGGTGCACGTCGTCGATCGAGTCGACGGAGGTCAACAGTTCCAGACGCGAGCGGTCCTCCGAGAGGCCGACCGGGGAGCGGCATGCTTCGGTGACCCAGTCCCGGTTGGTCGGGAACATGAACGCGGCGGCGCACCTGGCCTGTGCGGTGTCGCGAGCGGCATTCAGCGCTGACATCGTGCTGTCGTGGTCGGCGGATTCGATCTGCGTGACCCGTGCCCGCATCCGCCGGGCCAGACCGAGTCGGTCGAGACGAAGTGGGCATCGAGGGATCGGGTAATCCGTGCTGGACCAGAACCTGAACGCCCACCCGGGGGATCGCATCACTGCCAGCGCCGCGAATTCGAATCCGTAGTCGGCTATCCAGAAATCGACCCAGTCCGCCGGCCGGGCATCGGTGACCAGGTCCAGTCCGGCGATCACGGCAGCACCCATTGGATCGTTGCCACCGGGCGCCAGAAACCGTCGGAGCGCCACGGCCAGCTCCTCGACCATTCCGCGGTAGCCGGCGACCGCGTCCAACTCAGCGCGGTGGGTGTCGGTGATCGCGCTGCGGATGGCCGATACGGCGTCGACGCGCACATCGGCGATCGGCACCTCGGGACCGTCGCGACGCGGCAGGATCGAGCGGCGCCAACTCGGGGACATCACCACGGCCGTCAACGTTCCCCCCTCGTATGCCCAGAACTCCTAAAAGGCTATCGGCGCCCCGGGGCCACCGAACGCACCAATTCTCAGGGGAACGACCAGCTTTCGGTCGACGTGATCACGAAACCGTGGCCTCCGTCGTCACTGCAGGCGACCCCGCCCCCGTAAAGGGCCATGCACCAGCCGGACGGGTCGCGGCTGCTGACCGCGCGGCCCTGGTCGAGATGGGGAAGCGGGTCCGCGTACTCGGGCCCCAACGCGGTATCGCTGTATCCCCAGGCCAATTCCGAAATGTTCAGGCTGACGACGTTGTCGGTGCGACCCGGCATCGGCCCTCGGCAAATGGCCCGGACACCGGAAAACGACGTGATCTCGCAACGCAGGTCGCCGTCGACGGCGAAGTACTCGGTGATGTTCTTGCCGCCACCGTGTCTGGTGTAGACCTTCGTGGAGTCGAACACGTACTGGCGGGGATCGGGGAAACCGGCGGGCAGCCGCGACACGGGCGTCAGTGCCGCCGAGCCGGCGCGCAACACGAAACCGACAGGTGATGTCCTGCGAGCCCGACACGCCGTCAACGCGTCGGGACCGACCACACAATCGACATCACCGACCGAGAGCCGCGAACCGGGCTGCAGTACCGGCGGTCGGGGCTGCGGGCCTGGATCTGCCACCTTCAGGAACCACACCGATCCGTCAGATCTGAGCCCGACGGCGTTCGCACCGCCGGGAGCATTCCGGATGTCGCCCCGGCAGACGAATCGGTCCGAGCTCACAGAACAGGCCAGCCCGCTGGGGGTCGAGAAGAAAGCCCCTTCGTACGGTCTGGTGTAGTCGGATGCGGGCACCTCGGTGAAATCCTCGAACCGTGGGAACTGTGGTTCGGATACCCCACTCGGCCGCGGTACCGGTGTAGAACTTCCCGTGTCCGGGGTGGAAGCCGGCTGAGCCCGGCACCCGCTGATCGGCATCGCGACCAGCAACGCGGCCAGCACGACTGTCGCGATGCGCTGCACACGATCAGCCTATGCCGTGGATCACCGTGAGTACCCTTGAAGAAGTGACCCATCCCATTCGCATCGGCGTGCAACTGCAGCCGCAACACTCCCCCAAGTACAGCCACATCCGCGACGCAGTGCGCCGTTGTGAGGACATCGGCGTCGACATCGCCTTCAACTGGGATCACTTCTTCCCGCTCTACGGCGACCCCGACGGCGCGCACTACGAATGCTGGACGATGCTCGGCGCCTGGGCCGAGCAGACCTCACGCATCGAGATCGGTGCGCTGGTCAGCTGCAACTCCTACCGCAACCCCGAACTGCTGGCCGACATGGCCCGCACCGTCGACCACATTTCCGACGGCCGGCTCATCCTCGGCATCGGAAGCGGTTGGAAGCAAAAGGATTACGACGAGTACGGGTACGAGTTCGGCACTGCGGGCAGCCGCTTGGACGACCTGGCCCAGGCCCTGCCGCGCATCGAGGCACGGCTGGCCAAGCTCAACCCGGCACCCATCCGGGAGATCCCGATCTTGATCGGCGGCCAGGGGGAACGCAAGACCCTGCGCCTGGTGGCCGAGCACGCCGACATCTGGCACGCCTTCGTCGACCGCAACACATACCCGGGCAAGGCGGAGGTCCTGGCCGAGCACTGTGGCATCACCGGCCGTGACCCCGCGACCGTCCAGCGTTCGGCAGGAGTCCAGGAGACCGGCGGTATCGACGCCATGCTCGCCGAGGCCGATGCACTGGCCGACCTGGGGGTCAGCATCCTGACCGTCGGAGTCAACGGTCCGGACTACGATCTGACCGCCGCGGAGGCCCTCTGCCGCTGGCGGGATGGTCGCGCTCGCAAAGTTTAGCGACTGCGCTGAGACAACTCAGGTCTCCGATCTGGCGAGCACGTGAGAAACTGGCGCAACATAATCGCCACAGGGGGAGATATATAAGGGTGCCGAAGAATTACGGGGTCAAAGAGAAGGACCAGGTTGTCACGCACATCATCAACTTGGTGATGACGGGCAAGCTGCGCTCCGGTGACCGCATCGACCGCAACGAGATCGTCCGTGACCTCGGGCTCAGCCGCGTTCCGATCCAGGAAGCAGTGGTTCAGCTCGAGCACGACGGGATCCTCTCGACGCGATATCACCGCGGCGCATTTGTGTCCCGCTTCGACGAGGCCACCGTTGCCGAGCACCATGAGCTGTACGGGATTCTCAACGGCATCGCCTCGGCCCGCTGTGCCACCAACCCGACGCCGCGCATTGTCGCCCATCTCGATGACACGTTGCGCGCGATGCGTTCAGCAAAGGACACCAAGGCCTTCCAGGAGGCCTGCTGGGTGTTCCGCGACGCGATCAACGACGAGTACGCCGGACCGCGCCTGCATGCCACCATCCGCGCCGGTAAGAGCTTTGCGCCCTCGGAATTCTGGATCGGCTATCCGAAGGCCAAAGCCGAATTCCTGGCCGGCTACGAAGAGGAGATGGCCGCGATCCAGACCCGTGATCCCGAGCGCGCCCGTAAAGCCTGCACCGAGCGCGCAGAACGGATGGCGCAGATCATGATCGCCGAGCTCACCCGGCGCGGGGTGTTCGGCGACTTGCGGTCCCCTTGAGCGGAATCACTCATCACCGGGCGTCCGCCCACTAGGTTGCATCAGATGTACGCCAGACGATCGGCCGCGCTGCTGACCACGGTCCTGATGCTGTTCGGGCTGGTGTGTGCGGCACCGGCCGGCGCAGACGTCGACCAGTGCGCACCCCCCGGGGTGAACAGTGCCAGCGCGCTTCCCACCAACCTGGCCGCCGCGGCCACCGGACCCGGCGCCGACAAATACACCACCGCCGGCGTGGTCCCCCTGGACACCGTGCGGCCTGAGAACCTCGGCCTGGGGACCCCCGGCGTGCTCACCGTCGGCACGTTGTCGGACGCCCCACCGAGCATCTGCATCAACTCGGCCGGACAGTTCACCGGCTTCGACAACGAGCTCCTCCGTGCCATCGCCGACAAGCTCGGCCTGCGGATCAACTTCGTCGGCACCGACTTCTCCGGCCTGCTGGCCCAGACCGCGTCCCGGCGCTTCGACGTGGCGTCCTCGTCGATCACCACCACCGACGCCCGGCGCCGTACCGTCGGCTTCACCAACGGTTACGACTTCGGATACTTCTCGCTCGTCGTACCCACTGGTTCTCCGATCACCGGGTTCGGCCAGCTCGCCCCAGGACAGCGCATCGGGGTGGTGCAGGGCACCGTCCAAGAGGCCTACGTCATCGACACGCTGCACCTGCAGCCGGTGAAGTTCCCTGACTACAACACGGTCTACGCCAGCCTCAAGACCCGTCAGATCGACGCCTGGGTGGCGCCGTCACAGCAGGCCTCGGGCACGGTGCAACCCGGTGACCCGGCCCAGATCATCGAAAACACCTTCAGTCTGGACAATTTCGTGGCGTGGGCGGTGGCCAAGGAGAACCAGCCGCTGATCGACGCGCTCAACTCCGGACTGGACACCGTCATCGCCGACGGCACCTGGGCCAGGCTGTATTCCGACTGGGTGCCGCGGGCCCTGCCGCCCGGCTGGAAGCCAGGCTCGAAGGCCGCGCCCGCACCGCAGCTGCCCGATTTCGCCGCGATCGCCGCCGCGAACGAGAAACCCGCTTCGGCGGGATCGGTGGCTCCCAAATCCACTCTGGCGCAACTGGCCGACTCGTTCCTGGACTGGAATCTCTACAAGCAGGCGATCCCCGACCTGTTGCGCACCGGCCTACCCAACACGCTCATCCTGACCGTGTGCGCCAGCATCATCGGGCTCGTGCTCGGGATGATCCTGGCAGTGGCCGGTATCTCACGGTCCCGCTGGCTGCGCTGGCCGGCCCGGGTGTACACCGACATCTTCCGGGGCCTGCCCGAAGTGGTGATCATCCTGCTGATCGGGCTGGGGATCGGCCCAGTGGTCGGATCACTGACCGGCAACAGCCCCTATCCGCTGGGGATCGCGGCGCTCGGACTCATGGCGGCGGCTTACGTCGGCGAAATCTTCCGCTCCGGCATCCAGAGCGTCGAACCCGGACAACTGGAAGCCTCACGCGCGCTGGGCTTCAGCTACACCTCGTCGATGCGCCTGGTCGTCATCCCGCAGGGCATCCGCCGGGTGCTACCCGCGCTGATGAACCAGTTCATCTCTCTGCTCAAGGCCTCATCGCTGGTGTATTTCCTCGGCCTGGTCGCCAGCCAGCGGGAACTCTTCCAGGTGGGCCGAGACCTCAACGCCCAGACCGGCAATCTGTCTCCGCTGGTGGCGGCCGGACTGTTCTACCTGCTGCTGACCATCCCGCTGACCCATCTGGTGAACTTCGTCGACAACCGACTGCGCAAAGGCCGTCCCCCCGCACAGGAGGACCCCCTGCCCCCGGCCACCACCCAGGAGATGATCTGATGACGGCACCACAGCCAGTCGCGCTGGCCGCCAAGGACATCCACCTGTCGTTCGGTCCGAACAAGGTCCTGCGCGGGGTGGATCTGGACGTACCCGCGGGCACGACGACGGCCATCATCGGCCCGTCCGGATCCGGAAAATCAACCCTGCTGCGCACCCTCAACCGGTTGTACGAACCCGACAGCGGCGACATCCTGCTCGACGGGCGCTCTGTGCTCGCCGACAACCCCGACCGGCTGCGTCAGCGCATCGGCATGGTGTTCCAGCAGTTCAACCTGTTCCCGCACAAAACGGTTCTCGACAACGTGACCCTTGGCCCGCGCAAGCTCAAGGGCCTGAACTCCGAGCACGCGCGCACCGTCGGGCTCGAGCAGTTGGACCGGGTCGGGCTGCGGCACAAGGCCGATGTGCGCCCGGCCACACTTTCGGGCGGTCAGCAGCAGCGGGTGGCGATCGCGCGGGCACTCGCCATGGCCCCGGAGGTGATGTTCTTCGACGAGGCCACCTCGGCACTGGACCCCGAGTTGGTCAAGGGAATCCTGGAGTTGATGGCCGACCTGGCCGCCGACGGGATGACCATTCTGGCCGTCACCCACGAGATGGGATTCGCCCGTTCCACCGCCGACGCGGTGGTGTTCATGGATCACGGCAAAGTGGTCGAGTCCGGCACGCCCGATCAGATTTTCGACTCCGCCGAGACAGAACGGCTGCGCCGCTTCCTGTCCCAGGTGCTGTGAGGATGACGTGAAAGCCCGGTCCAAAGCCAACAAGCTGACAACCTGGCAGCGTCAGACAGGTTAGACTAGCGAATTATGAGCGAGCCCGATTCGCAGGTCACAGAGTTGGCCGGAGAGCTGCAGCGCGTACTCTCCAAGGTTTTCTCCGTGCTGCGCCGCGGCGACACCAACAAGGGCACCGCCGGTGAGCTCACCCTGGCCCAGCTCTCGATCCTGCTCACCCTGCTCGACCAGGGCCCCATCCGCATGACCGAACTTGCCGCCCGCGAGCGGGTACGCACGCCGACCACCACCGTCGCCATCCGCCGGCTCGAGAAGCTCGGGCTGGTCAAACGCTCCCGCGACCCCTCGGACCTGCGTGCGGTACTGGTCGAGGTCACCCCGCGCGGCCTGGTGCAACACCGCGAATCCCTGGCTGCCCGACGGGCCGACCTGGCCGCCCGGTTGGCCAACCTGAGTCCCGACGACCTCGCGACGCTGGCCACCGCCCTCGCCCCGCTCGAACGGCTGGCCAGCCAGAACGACCAGTCCGCCTCGGCCCACGCCAAATCCGAGTAGCCGGACTATCCCAACCAGTCCAATACCGCTGCAGCGGTCCACGATTGCTGCATGCTGCCCAGCGGTTCGCCGGTGAACGGCTCGTAGTACTCGGCGAAAGTGCCGTCACTGGCCTGACGCAGGCCTTCCCGACGCAGCGCGGATGCCCGCTCAGCCCAGCCCCGCCGCGCGAAGCACCACGAGAAAAGCCACGTCATTACCGGCCACACCGGGCCACGCCAGTACTCGCGGGGCCGGAAATCCCGCGACACCGGCGATGTCGACGGGATGAGCGCGTACTTCAGATCCGGGTGCCCGCAGAACCGCGGCCCCTCCAACAGCCGCAGCAGGGCCCGTTCCCGGTCATGCGGCAACCCGCCGCACAGTAACGGGGCGAACTGGGCAACCGTCTCGGTGGCCACCCACTTCTTCGCACGCACGTCGTAATCCCTTGCCGCACCGCTACGTTCGTCGGCAGTCTCCACCACCCCGGTTCGGAAACGCTCCGCCCACGAGTAGAGATCACGCACATCGGCATGCGGACGTTTGTAGTCCTCCCCGATCTCGGCGAGCACCTGACAGGCCACCGAGAAGATCGCCGATACGAACACGTCCTCGACGGCGAAGCTCATCACCTTCGGCAGCAGATCATCGTCGTAGCGAACGGATTTCATCTCCTCGAGCAGCCACAGATACCGGTCGTACTCAAGATCGCTCGGCCGTTGCGTGGCGTCGGTGATGATGGCGTTGTCCTCACGCTGATACTCCGGCACGCTGCCGGGAACCACGTTGGCATATGCGCTGTCCCAGCGCGGCGAGTTGTCCATGCCGGACTCCCACCCGTGGTACAGCGTGATCCGGCCACGGCCTTCCTGATCCCGCATCTCGGCCAGCCAGCGGTGCCAGCGCACCAGATCGGACCACCGCCGATCGAGAAACGTCTCGGCCACCGTCCGAGTGGACCGCCCCCGCCTGCGGGCATGGTCGAGGATGCGCTGCACCGCGATCGCATGTACGGGCGGCTGCGTGATCCCGGAGGTGTGCCGGATCCGCGGCGCATTGGCAGCCAGCGCCGAGGTCGCCCACCGGGCCGGGCCCGGAAAGTAGCCATCTACCCCGTTGGCGAACACGATGTGCGGGATCATCCCGTTGCGCCACTGCGCCGACAGCAGGGTGTCGAGCTCCACCACGGCGCGCTCCACGCTCAACGGAGCCAGGCCGATCGACACGAACGCCGCATCCCAGCTCCACATGTGCGGATACAGCAACGGTGCGGCGGTGGTCATCACACCCAGGTCGTTGCCACGCAGCAGGTATGCGGCGCGCGCGGCGAGCTGAGTGGGAGCGAAGCTTGGATCCGGTGGCATCCCTACCATGATGCGACGCCGACGCCCGTCCCGCAGGTCGGCCCCGTGGCATTCGGCGTCACAGTAACGTTGCAGATGTGCCGACTGCATTGATCACCGGAGCCGCTGGCGGCATCGGCTCGGCCATCGCCGCCGCCCTTGCTCCCACCCATACGCTGCTGCTGGCCGGCCGCCCGTCGGCCCGGCTCGACGCGCTGGCCGAGCGCCTCGGCGCGCCGACCTGGCCGCTGGATCTCACCGACGCCGATTCGATCGAATCCGCCACCGAGGTGCTCGCCGAACTCGATGTGCTGGTGCACAACGCCGGTGTGCTCTACCCCGGTCGGGTCGCCGAGTCGATCGCCGAGCAGTGGCGGGCCTCGTTCGAAGTGAATGTCACCGGCGCGGTGGCCCTCACCCTGGCGCTGCTACCCGCCCTGCGCGCCGCCGGCGGACACGTGGTGTTCATCAACTCCGGTGCCGGACAAAAGGTTTCAGCGGGTATGGCGTCCTATTCGGCGAGTAAGTTCGCGCTGCGGGCGTTCGCCGACTCGTTGCGCGCCGACGAACCGTCGCTGCGGGTCACCTCGATCTTCCCCGGCCGCGTCGACACCGAGATGCAACGCGACCTCGTGGCCTATGAAAACGCGGTGACCGATGGGGCCGGCGAGTACGACCCGGCGAAATTCCTCAAGCCCGAGACGGTCGCCGGGCTGGCGGCGACCGCAGTCACCACCCCGCCCGACGGCCACGTGCACGAAATCGTGGTCCGCCCAGGGTGATTTCGGTGCATCTGGTAACGCTGACCGTTACCGGATGCACCCAAATCACTAGACGACGAGGTTGACCAGGCGGCCCGGCACCACGATGACCTTCTTCGGGGTGGCACCGTCCAGGAACGCCTGGACCTTCTCGTCGGCCAGCGCCGCGGCTTCCAGCCCGGCCTTGTCCAGATCGGCGGCCACGGTGATCTTGCCGCGCACCTTGCCGTTGACCTGAACCGGAAACTCGATGGTGTCGTCCACCAGGTACTGCGGATCAGCCTGCGGGAACGGCCCGTGCGCCAGCGAAGTGTCGTGGCCCAGCCGCTTCCACAACTCCTCGGCCAGGTGGGGGGCCAACGGGGCCACCATGAGGACCAGCGGCTCGATGGCGGCGCGGGCCGAGACACCCTCCTTGGTGAGGTGGTTGGTGTACTCGATCAGCTTGGCGGCCGCGGTGTTGTTGCGAAGTGCCGCATAGTCTTCGGTCACGCCGGCGATCGTGCGGTGCAGGATCTTGAGGGTGTCGGCGTCGAGGGCCTCGTGCTCGTTGACCGACGTCGCCCCGGTGGACTCATCGACCACCACGCGCCACACCCGCTGCAGGAAGCGGTGCGCACCGACGACATCCTTGGTCGCCCACGGCCGCGACGCCTCCAGCGGCCCCATCGACATCTCGTAGACCCGCAGGGTGTCCGCACCGTACTCGTCGCAGATCTCGTCCGGTGAGACGGAGTTCTTCAGGCTCTTGCCGATCTTGCCGAACTCCTGGTTCACCTCGATTTCACCGTCCGGGCCGGGCCAGAAGAACTTCCCTTCGCGCTCAACGACTTCGGCCGCAGGCACATAACTTCCGCGCGAATCGGTGTAGGCGAAGGCCTGGATGTAACCCTGGTTGACCAGACGGCGGTACGGCTCGCTCGAGCTGACGATGCCGAGGTCGAAGAGCACCTTGTGCCAGAACCGGGAGTACAGCAGGTGCAGCACCGCGTGCTCCACGCCACCGACGTAGAGATCGACGCCACCCGGATCGTTCGGGCCGTGCTCGGCGGGGCGCGGGCCCATCCAGTAGGCCTCGTTCTCCTTGGCGCACAACTCTTCTGAATTGTGCGGGTCGGTGTAACGCAGCTCGTACCAGGAGCTGCCCGCCCACTGCGGCATCACGTTGGTGTCGCGGGTGTAGGTCTGCAACCCGTCACCCAGATCCAACTCGACATGCACCCACTCGGTGGCCTTGCCCAGCGGCGGCGACGGTTCACTGTCGGCGTCGTCGGGATCGAAGGACACCGGCGAGTAGTCCGGGATGTCCGGAAGTTCCACCGGCAGAGCCGATTCCGGCAGAGCATGGGCGCGGCCCTCGGCGTCGTAGACGATCGGGAACGGCTCACCCCAGTACCGCTGCCGGGCGAACAGCCAATCCCGCAGCTTGTACTCGATGCGCGCCCGGCCACGACCGTCGGCTTCGAGGTGTTCGATGACTTTCTGCTTGGCCTCGGCCACCGTCAACCCGTTCAGGTAGCCGGAATTGACCATGGTTCCGTCACCGTTGTAGGCCGCCTCGGTGATGTCACCGCCGGCGACCACCTCGATGATGGGCAGGCCGAACTCGGTAGCGAAGTCCCAGTCTCGCTGGTCGCCACCGGGCACCGCCATGATGGCGCCGGTGCCGTATCCGGCCAGCACGTAGTCGGCGATGAAGACAGGCACCTGCTGTCCGTTGACCGGATTGGTGGCGTAGGCACCGAGGAACACACCGGTCTTGGTCTTGTTCTCCTGGCGCTCCAGATCCGACTTGGCTGCGATCCCGGCGCGGTAGGCGGCGACCGCCTCGGCCGGCGTCGCCGCACCGAACGTCCACCGCGAATCGGTGCCTCCTGGCCACGAATCGGCCACCAGCGCGTCGACCAGATCGTGCTCGGGGGCCAACACCAGGTAGGTGGCGCCGAAAAGGGTATCCGGGCGGGTGGTGAAAACCTCGACATCACCGGCCGCGGTACCGAACTCCACCGATGCCCCGGTGGACCGGCCGATCCAGTTGCGCTGCATGGACTTGACCTTGTCCGGCCAGTCCAGCACTTCGAGATCGTCGAGCAGCCGGTCGGAGTAAGCCGTGATGCGCATCATCCACTGCCGCAGCCGCTTCCGGAACACCGGGAAATTGCCGCGGTCGCTACGGCCGTCAGAAGTGACTTCTTCATTGGCCAGCACCGTGCCCAGTCCGGGGCACCAGTTCACCATCGAATCGGCGCGGTAGACCAACCGGTAGCCGTCCACCACGTCGGCCCGCTCGGCCGCGGACAGCTCGGCCCAGGCCCTGCCGTCGTCGAGAGTGCGGGCCCCCGACTCGAATTCGGCCACCAGCTCGGAAATCGGCCGGGCCTTCTTGGCCGCGGTATCGAACCAGGCGTTGTAGATCTTCAGGAAGATCCACTGCGTCCACTTGTAGAAGTCCACATCGGTGGTGGCGAAGCTGCGCCGCGAATCGTGGCCCAGACCCAGCCGACCCAGCTGCCTGCGGAAGTTGACGATGTTGGCCTCGGTGCGGGTGCGCGGGTGCGTCCCGGTCTGGACCGCGTACTGCTCGGCAGGCAGACCGAACGCATCGAAGCCCAGCGCGTGCAGCACGTTGCGGCCCGTCATCCGGTAGTAGCGCGCGTAGACATCAGTGGCGATGTAGCCCAGCGGGTGCCCGACGTGCAGACCCTCACCCGAGGGGTACGGGAACATGTCCTGGACGAACATCTTGTCTTCCGGCAGCGGCGAGCCGTCCTGTGGTGCCAGCGAGCCAACCGGGTTGGCAACGTTGAAGGTGCCGAGCTCGGCCCAGGTCTGCTGCCAGGACTGCTCGATCTGACCCGCCAGTTCCGCGGTGTAACGGTGCTGCGGGGTGTCCGTTTCCGGGCCAGTCTGCCCAGACTCGGTAGTGGTGGCGGGTTCGATCACGCCGTTCAGGGTATAAGGCCACGGTTTGAGCAGCTCACCACCCGTCTTCCGGTGGTGAAGGCCACAGGTTGGTATCAGTTGCGTCGCGGGCCAGTCAGAGGTTGATTCCAGCTCGATTGAGTTGCTGGTGGCCGGCGGTAAACCGTGGATAGTCTCGGCGCCTAGTGGAGAGGTCCCCAGGTGGGGCACGGTTTGCGGGAGGAACAAGCGATGATCGAGTTGACCCGCCGGTGGCGGGTGCTGGCAGCGGGCGCGGCAGTCGGTGTGGCCGGGGTTGTCGGTTTTACCGGTCAGACCGCCTCGGCCGAGCCTCTTCTTCCGGCTCCCAGCGTCCCGGGCCCGGTAACGGTGACCCAGACCGTGACGGTCGCACCGGGCGTTTCCCCCGCCGCAGCGCCCGTCGCTCCTGCCGTACCGGCGGCCCCGGGCGTGCCGGCCGTGCCGGCTGCCGTGCCGGCCGTCGCGACACCGGCGCCGGTCGCCCGGACCATCACCCCCGCCTCTTCGGGCACCCTCGCCGAGTTCTTCAAGAGCAAGGGCGTCAAGATGGAGCCCCAGGTCAGCCACGACTTCAAGGCGCTGAGCATCGTCCTGCCGATGCCGTCGGGCTGGACCAAAGTGCCCGACCCCAACGTTCCCGACGCCTTCGCGGTGATCGCCGATCGCTCCAGCACCGACCTGTACACCCCGAACGCCCAGGTGGTGGTCTACAAGCTCGTCGGCAATTTCGACCCCGTCGAGGCGGCCAGCCACGGTTTCGTCGACACCCAGCAGTTGCAGAACTGGCGGCCCACCGACATGGCCATGGGTGATTTCAACGGCTTCCCGTCTGCCTTCATCGAAGGTAGCTACCAGTCCGGCAGCCAGGTGCTCAACACCTCACGCAGGCACATCCTGGCCACCGCCGGCCCGGACCGTTACCTGGTCTCGCTCTCGGTGAACTACTCGGCGGCCAACCAGGGTGTTTCCGCGGCTGCCGACGCCGCAGACGCGATCGTGTCCGGGTTCAAGGTCAGTGCGCCCGCCCCGGCTGCTCCCCCGCCGCCAGCTACGCCCGCACCGGCCGCACCGGCGCCGCAAGCAGGTTTGCCCCAGCTCCTGGGCCTGCAAGGCTGACGCACCGGGACCTGCCCCGACCTCGCAATACCGACCGCCGCCTCGTATTGTGTGGCGCATGCTGATCGCCGCGCTGCTGTGTTTGAGCGCCGCCGTCATCGTCGGTGTGTTCGGGCTGTGGTTGTTGACCCGGCCCCGCACCGGTGATCCCGTGCGCTCGGTTCTGAGGGCCGTGGCCCCGACCCAACTGGCCGCCGCGGTCATGCTCGCGGCCGGTGGCGCCGCCGCCCTGGCTGCCGCCCCGCACACCGGCCTCATGGTCGTCATGGTGTGCATCATCGGAGCGGTCGCCACGGTCGCGGCTGGCTGCTGGCAGAGCGCCAAGGCGGTCGCGGCCGCAGAAGCCGCCACGGGTTCGGGCGCGGACTGCGCCGGCTCGTGCGCGAGCTGCACGTTGTCTTGTAAGTGACGAGCAGCGCCGCGTCAGTTGCGACTGACGTCGATCGGGTGCGTGGCCAATAGCGACATCGGCAACGGTTGACGACGCAACACCCGGCCCCACAGGTCGATCCGCGGCTCGATCAACACATCTGACGGCAACGCCGAGAGCACGATCCAGTCATCACGTTCGATCTCGCCATCGAGCTGGCCGATGGTCCAGCCGGAGTATCCGGCGAATATCCGCACCCCTTCGATAGCGGGGGCCAGCGTGTCCGGATCAGCATCCAGATCCACCATCACCACACGCCCCTGCACATGCCGAAGACCCGGAACACCGTCGGCCTGCATGCCGACCCGCAGCGTCGCCAGGCACAACGCCGAGTCCCGCTTCACCGGCCCGCCGATGAACATCGTCTTGGGCTTGGTGGCGAGCTTGGCCCACTGCGGCAGCACGTTGTAGACGGCCGTCTCGCTGGGGCGGTTCAGCACCACACCGAGAGTTCCGCCTGCGTTGTGCTCGACGATGTAGATGACGCTGCGCCGGAACGTGGGCTCCAGCAGATCGGTGTTGGCCAGCAGCAGCGTGCCCGGACGCACCCGATGCGCCGCAGGCGCGATGAAATCCTCCGGGTCTTCTGACTGCGCCACGGTTACATCATGGCACCGCGATTGCCAAGACGTGGCGAACAAGCCCGGGCGCGGTCGGATTTCGGCGCAGCTTTGTACTGTTGATCGAGTGGTTCAAGCTCACGCACTCCGTGCCCTGTGGCACTCGCTGCGTGGCATGACCGAATTCCGCCGCCTGCTGGAGTTGCGGGCGGTCAGCCAGTTCGCCGACGGGCTATTTCAGGCCGGGCTCGCCGGCGCGATCCTGTTCAACCCGGAGCGTCAGGCCGAGCCGTGGCAGATCGCGATGGCGTTCGCGGTGATGTTCCTGCCGTACTCGGTGCTCGGACCGTTCGCGGGGGCCCTGCTGGACCGGTGGGACCGCCGTCTGGTCCTCATCGGTGCCAACGTCGGACGGCTGCTCGTGGTGGTGGCGGTCGGCGTGCTGCTGTCGTTCGGAGTCGGCGACGTGCCGATCCTGTGCTGCGCCCTGATCGTCAACGGGTTCACCCGGTTCGTCTCTTCTGGTCTGTCCGCCTCGCTGCCCGATGTGGTGCCGGCCGACCGCGTGGTGACGATGAACTCCGTGGCCACCGCCATCGGCTCACTGGCGGCGTTCCTCGGCGCCGACTTCATGTTGGTGCCGCGCAAGCTGTTCGGGGCCGACGACACCGGTGCCTCGGTGGTCATGTTCATGGTGGCGCTGCCGGTGGCGCTGGCACTGTGGCTGTCGGTGCGCTTCGGCCCGCATGTGCTGGGCCCGCACGAAAGCAAACGCGCCATCCACGGCTCGGTGGCCTACGCCGTGTCCACGGGCTGGGTGCACGGTGCCCGCACGGTGCTAGCCGTGCCGTCCGTCGCCGGAACCCTGGCCGGACTCGCCGCCCACCGCATGGCGTTCGGCATCAACTCGCTGCTGGTGCTGGTGATCGTGCGGCACACCGACAACCCCGACGTGACCGGGCTGGGGCTGGGCAGCGCCGTGCTGTTCATGGCGGCCGGCGGTGTCGGCCAGTTCGCGGCCACGGTGGCCGCCCCCGCGGTGATCGCCCGGTTCGGCCGCTATGCCACGGCCAACGGCGCCCTCGGCGTGGCGGTGGTAATCCAGCTGGTGGCCATCGGACTGCACGTACCCGTGATGCTGACGTGCGGCCTGCTGCTCGGCGCGGCCGGGCAGCTGGTGAAACTGTGTGCGGACTCGGCGATGCAGATCGACGTCGACGATGCCCTGCGCGGGCACGTGTTCACCGTGCAGGACGCGCTGTTCTGGATCTCGTTCGTCACCGCGATCGCACTGGCGGCCACGGTGATCCCCGCCGACGGGCACTCTCCTGCCCTGGTCGCCGCCGGCGCGGTGGCGTATCTGATCGGGCTGGGCCTGCACGCCACTGTGGCATCCCCGAAGCGGGTGGCCGGGCCGGGTCTAGGCTGACCGCCATGGTGAGCGCCGGGCCGATCGTGGCCGACCTGTCCGCCGAGAGCGATGAACTCGACGCCCTCGTGGCCGATCTGCCGCCCGAACGCTGGGCCACCGCCACCCCCGCCGAAGGCTGGACCATCGCCCATCAGATCGCCCACCTGTTGTGGACCGATCGGGTGTCGGTCATCGCGATCACCGACCAGGACGGCTTCGACGCCGTGCTGGCCGAGGCGATGAAGAACCCGACCGGGTTCGTCGACGCCGCGGCCGAAGAACTCGCGCTGACGCCACCGGAGCAGTTACTGGCAGACTGGCGCGAGACCCGCACGAAGCTGCACACCGAACTGGCGAACGTGGCCGAGGGCCGCAAGCTGCCGTGGTTCGGCCCGCCGATGAGCGCCACCTCGATGGCTACCGCCCGCATGATGGAGACCTGGGCGCACGGCCTGGACGTGGCAGACGCGCTCGGGGTGCGTCGGCCCGCCACCGCGCGGCTGCGCTCCATTGCCCATATAGGCGTTCGCACAAGGGATTTCGCGTTCTCTGTGCACGGGCTGACCCCGCCGGCCGAGCCGTTCCGGGTGGAGCTCACCGCACCCGATGGCTCGCTGTGGGAGTGGGGCCCGACAGACGCGACTCAACGCGTGACGGGTTCTGCCGAAGACTTCTGCATGCTGGTCACCCAGCGGCGGGCTCCCGCCGAACTGGACGTGACCGCCGACGGCGACGATGCCGCCAAGTGGTTGACGATCGCGCAGGCCTTCGCCGGGCCTCCGGGCGCCGGGCGGGGCTGAGCGGCGGACGGACGATATTCGATTCTGCGCTCGGGGCGCGGAAGTTCGAGTAGACGGCGCCCTCACCGCAGAGTCGGCGCTCAGGACACCGAATCGGCGCGGCCATCGCCATCGGTGTCGGCCAGTTTGAGATCCCAACGCCCGTCCCCGTCGGTGTCGACGTACGCCAGGCCTGGACCGAGCACCCGGTCCGCCAAGCCGTTCCCGTCGGAATCGAGAAGCCGGTCGTCGGCGGCGCCGTCACCGTCGAAATCGACCAGCGGCCCACCCGTCTGTTCGACCCCGTCCAATCCGAACCAGCGCACCTGTCCGGACCGGTCCACCCTCACCGCCCAGGTGCCCGAACCGTCGTCGGAGAAGTAACTTTCGGCCTGTCCGTCGTCGTCCGTATCGAGCACCGCGCGCTCTGCGATCCCGTCACCGTCGAAATCGGCCATCACATCGTCGATGCGGCCGTCCCCGTCGACATCGAGCCCGAGCCCGTCGAGGGTGCCGTCACCGTCCACGTCCACATCGGGTACGCCGGTGAAGATGGTCGCGGTCCCGTCGGGCTCACCGAGGCAGTAGTCCATGACTGATCAGACGCACGATCAGCCCCTCGCGTTCCACCATTTCAGCAATTCGTCGACCGCCTGCTCGCGGGACAGCGGCCCGTGGTCGAGCCGCAGTTCCTTGAGGTATTTCCACGCCTCGCCGACCTGCGGGCCCGCCGGGATACCGAGGATCTCCATGATCTCGTTGCCGTCGAGGTCCGGCCGGACCCGCTGCAGATCCTCCTTGGCAGCCAGCTCGGCGATCCGGTTCTCCAGATCGTCGTAGTTGGCCTGCAGCCGGGCGGCCCGGCGCTTGTTGCGGGTGGTGCAGTCGGCACGCACCAGCTTGTGCAGCCGGCCGAGCAGCGGACCGGCGTCGGTGACGTAACGCCGCACCGCCGAATCGGTCCACTTGCCGGTGCCCCGCTCATCGGCGTAGCCGTGGAACCGCAGGTGCAGGTACACCAGCTGTGACACGTCGTCGACCATCTGCTTGGAGTACTTGAGCGCGCGCATCCGCTTGCGGGTCATCTTGGCGCCGACCACCTCGTGGTGGTGAAAGCTCACCCCACCATCGGATTCGTGCTTGCGGGTGGCGGGCTTGCCGATGTCGTGTAGCAGTGCCGCCCAACGCAATACGAGATCGGGGCCGTCGTCCTCGAGATCGACCGCCTGACGGAGGACCGTCAGCGAATGCCAGTACACATCCTTGTGCTGGTGGTGTTCATCGATGGCCATCCGCATCTCGCCGACCTCCGGCAACACCACTTCGCCCAGCCCGGTCTGCACCATCAGATCGACCCCGGCCACCGGGTCGACGCCCAGCAGCAGCTTGTCCAGTTCTGCGGCGACACGCTCGACGGTGATGCGCTCCAGCTGCGGGGCCATTTCCAGCAGTGCCTCGAGCACCCGCGGCGCCACCGAGAAGCCGAGCTGCGAAACGAACCTGGCCGCGCGCAGCATCCGCAGCGGATCGTCGCCGAAGGACACCTCGGGCGCCGAGGGCGTGTCGAGCACCTTGGCCTGTACGGCCGCCAAACCGCCCAGAGGATCATGGAATTCGGCGGGGCCGTCGGCGGTGATACGTACCGCCATGGCGTTGACGGTGAAGTCCCGGCGCACCAGGTCATCACCGAGGTTGTCGCCGAACTCCACGGTCGGATTCCGGGACACCTGGTCATAGCTGTCCGCCCGGAACGTGGTGATCTCGAGGCGGTGCTCGATGCCGCCCACCCGCTTGCCCACACCGATGGTGCCGAACTCGATGCCGGTCTCCCACAGCGCGTCGGCCCACGGGCGCAGAATCTTCAGCATCTGCTCCGGGCGGGCGTCGGTGGTGAAATCCAGATCGCTGTGCTCGGTCAACCGGCCCAGCAGCGCGTCGCGCACACTGCCGCCGACCAGATACAGCTCGTGGCCCGCTGCAGCGAACACCGCGCCGAGCGCGCGCAGCACCTCGGCGCGGTGGTTCAGCGCGACCCATGCGCCGGCCAGCAATTCGGCATCAGTAACAACAGCGTCGGACACGTTCGATGAGCCTAATGCTCCCGGTGTGGTCACAACCGGCGAGTGCGGCAGGAGGCCAACCCCATGGCAGCTACTATCGCTTGGGTGTCGGACGGCGAACAGGCCAAACCACGACGGCGCCGCAGTCGGCGTCGTGGCCGTCGTCGTGCACAGAGGGCGGCGGGGCCACCGACCGGTGATCAGGGCAAAGATGCCGGCAACCACACCGACACCGGCGAGGCCGGGCTCGCCGCAGCCGATACCGCTCCGACCCCGCGTGACCAGTCCAAGCAACACAAATCACGCCCGCGGCGGCCACCGGAGCGGCTGCGGACCGTTCACGAGACCTCGGCAGGCGGTCTGGTCATCGACGGCATCGACGGGCCCAAGGACACCCAGGTGGCGGCCTTGATCGGCCGGGTCGACCGCAGGGGCCGCATGCTGTGGTCCCTGCCCAAAGGACACATCGAACTGGGCGAGACGGCCGAACAGACCGCGATCCGCGAGGTCGCCGAGGAGACCGGGATCCGCGGCGACGTACTGGCCGCCCTCGGCAGCATCGACTACTGGTTCGTCACCGAGGGACGCCGGGTGCACAAGACCGTGCATCACTACCTGATGCGCTTCCAGGGCGGCGAACTCTCCGACGACGACGTCGAGGTGACCGAGGTCGCCTGGGTCCCGCTGCGGGACCTGGCGTCCCGGCTGGCCTACGCCGACGAGCGCAAGCTCGCCGAGGTGGCCGGAGAACTCATCGACAAGCTGCACACCGACGGGCCGGGTGCCCTGCCCCCGCTGCCCCGCAGCGCGCCCCGGCGGCGCCCCCAGACGCACTCGCACGCCCGTAACCACCGCCGCGACGAATCCGCACAACCCCAGCCCCGCCGGCGCACGAACGGATGCGGACAGGGGCCGTGACCGCCGCCCCGGCGGTGCGCCGAGGGTTCTCCCTCCTGGCGCACACAGTGGTGCTTGTGGCGGTGTTGTTGCTGTTCTCGGTGTGGTCCACCGCCGCGCTGCCGGTGCTGCTGCCGCCCGCGGCCGCGAGCGAACCCGGGGCGCTGCCGTTCCTCCAGATCCGCATCGACCGCGTCACCCCCAACGTCGTCACCACCACCAGCGAATCGGTGCTGACCGTCACCGGGGCCGTGCTCAATGTCGGTGACCGCCCGGTACGGGACGTGGACATCCGCATGGAACATGCGCAGGCCGTGACCTCCTCGAGTCAGTTGCGTACCGATCTCACCGGGGACGTCGACCGGTTCGAGCCCGTGGCCGACTTCGTCACCGTCGCACCCGAGATGGAGCGCGGACAATCCGTGGGCTTCACGCTGTCCTATCCGCTTCGCTCCGAAGGCCCGGGGTCGCTGCACATCACGCAGCCGGGCGTGTACCCCGTGCTGATCAACGTCAACGGCACACCGGATTACGGTGCCCCGGCCAAACTCGACGATGCCCGCTTCCTGCTGCCGGTTCTCGGGGTGCCACCCGACCGGCCCGAGGGCAACTCCTCCGACTCGATGTCGGCGGCCGACACCCTGAACTCGGTCGTGCCGCCGGACACCTCGCAGCCGGTCCGGATGACCATGCTGTGGCCCCTGGCCGACCGGCCCAGGCTGGCGCCGGGCGCCCCCGGCGGCACCACACCCGTGCGGTTGGTCGACGACAGCCTCGCGGCCTCCCTGGCGCCCGGCGGGCGGCTCGACACCCTGCTGTCGGCGGCGGACTTCGCCACCGGCCCCACCGTCGACTCCGGTGGCCAACTGCGCGCCACCCTCTGCCTCGCCGTCGACCCCGACCTGCTGGTCACGGTCAACGCCATGACCGGGGGCTACGTCGTCAACGACGGACCCGACACCGGAGCCAACACCCCCACCCGGCCGGGCACCGGCCAGGAAGCCGCGGTCAACTGGCTGAACCGGCTACGCGGACTGGCCGCGCGGCTGTGCGTCGCGCCGACGAACTATGCGCAGGCCGACCTGACCGCGCTGCAGAAAGTCGGCGATCCAGGGCTGAGTGCGATCGCCACCAACGGCGCCGGTGACATCGTCGATCAGATCCTCGGTGTCACCTCGGTCCGCGGCGCCAGCATCCTCGGCGACGGTCCGCTCACCCGTCCGGCACTGGACCTGCTCGCTGCCCAGGGCCAGACGGTCGCCATCTCCGCCACCCAGATCGCCGCGCAGGATTCGGTGACCGGAGCCCCCGAGACCGCCGATGTCACGCCGCTGCGCTACCGGCCCGAGGTCGTCGCCGCCGGGTTCGACCCGGCGGTGGGTGCCGCCCTGGCCGGTGCGGGCACCGATCCGGTGGCCCCGTCCTATCTCGACCCGTCCCTGGAGATCCCGGTCCGCCACGACTCGCAGACCGCCCGGCGCCAGGATGCGCTGGGAGCGCTGCTGTGGCGCGGGCTCACTCCCACCGAGGAGCCCCGCACCCAGATCCTGATGCCGCCGCTGGTGTGGTCGCTGGACGCCGACGACGCCCAGGCCATCCTGACTGCGGTCGCCACCACGATCCATGCCGGGCTGGCAGAGCCGCGGCCGCTGTCCGCGGTGATCGCCGAGAGCAATGCGGTGCCGCCCGAACCGCTGCAACCCCCGCCACCGGACTCGCTCGGCAACCCGCACAGCAGCATCGACGACGGCATCAACAGCGGCATCACCGCCGTGATCAGCCGGCTCTGGGGCCTGACCGCCGCGCTGACCACCGATGAGCGCACCGGGCTGACCGGCATGCAGTACACCGCCCCGCTGCGGGAGGACATGCTGCGGGCGCTCAGTCAGTCCGTACCGCCGGAGGCCCGCGAAGGGCTGGCCGAGCAGCGCCTGCAGGCCGTCAGCCGCAGCGTGAACGACATGTTCGGTGCGGTGACGATCGTCAACCCCGGCGGGGCGTACACGCTGGCCACCGAGCGCAGCCCGCTGCCGCTGGCGTTGCGGAACGACCTTCCGGTGCCGATCCGGGTGCGGCTGCATGTCGACGCGCCGCCCGGCATGACCGTCACCGACATGGGCGAGATCGAGTTGCCGCCGGGCTATCTCCCGCTGCGGGTACCGATCGAGGTGCACTTCACCCAGCGGGTCGCCGTCGACGTCAACCTGCAGACCACCGACGGCCTGACCCTCGGCGAGCCCGTCCGGTTGTCGGTGCATTCCAACGCCTACGGCAAGGTGCTGTTCTTCATCACCCTGTCGGCCGGAGCCGTGCTGGTGGCACTGGCCGGCCGCCGCTTGTGGCACCGCTTCCGCGGCCAGCCCGACCGTGCCGATCTGATCCCGCCCGGCGAACACCCGGATCCGCTCGACGTCGCCCTGGCGTTCAACAATGACGTCGGCAATGACGTCGGCACCGACACCCGCACCGACGATGCGCCCCACACTCCACCTCCACCGGCGCCTGCCACGAGTCCGGACCGGCCCTGATGACCCCGCCCGACCAACCAGCGGCCCGCCCACCCGGCCCGCCGAGGATTCCGCACGCGACCGGCCCGATGCGGCCCGCCGGCCGCGCCGAGCTCTCCGACGCCGCAGTGGTGTCGCGGTCGTGGGGCATGGCGTTCGCCACCCTGATCTCCCGCATCACCGGCTTCTTCCGGTTCGTCCTGCTCATGGCGCTGCTCGGCGGCCCCCTGACCAGTTCGTTCTCGGTCGCCAACCAGCTGCCCAACATGGTGGCCGCTCTCGTCCTCGAAGCCACGTTCACCGCGATCTTCGTGCCCGTGCTGGCCCGGGCCGAACGCGACGACGCCGATGGCGGCACCGACTTCGTCCGGCGCCTGGTAACCCTGGCGACCACCCTCCTGCTGGTCACCACCGTGTTGTCGGTGCTGTGCGCCCCCCTGCTGGTGCGCCTCATGCTCGGCAGCGACCCGCAGGTGAACAACCCGCTGACCACGGCGTTCGCCTACCTGCTGCTGCCGCAGGTGTTGTTCTACGGCCTCTCGTCGGTGTTCATGGCGATCCTCAACACCCGCAACGTGTTCGGTCCCCCGGCCTGGGCCCCTGTGGTCAACAACGTGGTGGCGATCGTGACCCTGGGCGTCTTCGTCCTGGTCCCCGGGGAGTTGTCGAGCGACCCGGTCGAGATGGGCACCGCCAAGCTGCTGGTTCTCGGCATCGGCACCACGCTCGGTGTGGTCGCGCAGGCCATGGTGCTGTTCGTGGCGATCCGCGCCGAACGGGTCAGCCTGCGGCCGCTGTGGGGCATCGACGACCGGCTCAAGAAGTTCGGCGCCATGGCCTCGGCGATGGTGCTCTACGTGCTGATCAGCCAGATCGGCCTGATCGTCGGAAACCAGATCGCCAGTACCGCAGCCGCCTCCGGTCCGGCGATCTACAACTACACGTGGCTCGTCCTGATGCTGCCGTTCGGGATGATCGGCGTGACCGTGCTGACCGTGGTGATGCCGCGCCTGAGCCGCAACGCGGCCGCCGACAACGTGCCGGCCGTGCTCGACGACTTCTCGCTGGCGACCCGGCTGACCATGGTGACGCTCATCCCTATCGTCGCGATGATGACCGTCGGCGGCCCCGCCATCGGCAGCGCGCTGTTCGCGTACGGAAACTTCAGTGCCACCGACGCCGGCTACCTCGGCATGGCGATCACCTTGTCGGCCTTCACGCTGGTCCCCTATGCGCTGGTGCTGCTGCAGCTGCGGGTCTTCTACGCCCGGGAGCGGCCGTGGACCCCGATCGGGATCATCGTGGTGATCACCACCGTCAAGATCATCGGTTCGATCATCGCTCCGCATCTCACCGACAACCCCAACATGGTGGCGGGTTACCTGGGCCTGGCCAACGGACTCGGCTTCGTGGCCGGTGCCGTGGTCGGTCACCTGCTGTTGAAGGCCAACCTGCGTCCGCGCGGCGGCCGGCTGCTGCGCGAGGCGGTGATCCGCACCATCCTGGTCACTATCGCTGCATCGTTGGCCGCCAGCCTGGTGGCCCACGCCGCCGACCGGCTGGTGGGGCTGGACTCGCTGACCGAGCATTTCGGCGCTGCGGGTTCGCTGCTGCGCCTGCTCGCCCTCGGCGTGATCATGGTCCCGATCATCGCCGGGGTGATGCTCGCCGCCCGCATTCCGGAGGCGCAGTCGGCGCTGAACATGGTCCGCCGCAGGCTCGGGCGGGGGCGGCACGGCCCGCTCCCAGCCGCCGGACAGGTAGCCGTGCAAACAATTACGCCGCCCGTCGGGCCGCATCCGCCCGGGCCCGTCACGTACCCTGATCAGAGGAATTCTTCTCCCACTGGGTGGCCGTCAAGCCCGGCAGCCGCCGGAGGCGGGAGTCCGGCAGGTGTTGCCGGGGCGGGGATGTGGAAAGGATCACCGGTGACCGACGAATCTGCGGACGGCCCGGCACTGGACTCCACGTCGAGTTCCGGGATGACAACCGAGACGACGAAGTTGCCGCGCCCGGCTGCCGACGAGTTCCATCCGGACGTGCCGCCGGCAGAGCCGGCTGCCACCGCGTCGGACGAGGACGCCGCGTCCGGCGAGCCAGCTGCCGGCCGATCGAACGGGGCAACCAGGCCGGCCACCGACTACGGCGGCGACCCGACCCGTGAGCCGATCTCGTTCGCCCCGCCGCACGACGCCGCCCTGGAATCAGCCGACGACGATGTGCACCTCATCCCAGGGGCGACCATCGCCGATGGCCGCTACCGGCTTCTGGTGTTCCACGGCGGGCCGCCGCATCTGCAGTTCTGGCAGGCGCTCGACACAGCGCTCGACCGCCAGGTCGCGCTGACCTTCGTCGATCCGGATGCCACCATGTCCGACGCGCAGGTACAGGAAATTCTTTCCCGCACTCTCAAACTCAGCCGCATCGATGTTCCGGGCATCGCTCGGGTGCTCGACGTGGCCCACAGCGGCTCGGGCGGTCTGATCGTCTCGGAGTGGATCCGCGGCGGTTCGCTGGCAGAGGTCGCCGACACCTCGCCCTCCCCGATCGGCGGGGCCAGGGCCATCCAATCGCTGGCCGCAGCCGCCGAGGCCGCCCACCGCGCCGGCGTGGCCCTGTCCATCGATCACCCCAGCCGGGTGCGGGTCAGCATCGAAGGCGATGTGGCACTGGCCTTCCCGGCCACCATGCCCGACGCCACGCCCGACGACGACATCCGCGGGATCGGCGCCGCGCTGTACGCACTGCTGGTCAACCGTTGGCCGCTCCCGGAATCAGGATCTCGCAGTGGGCTGGAGCCCGCCGCGCTCGATCCGGCCGGCCAGCCGGTGGAGCCACGTGCCGTCGACCGCGACATCCCGTTCCAGATCTCGGCGGCAGCCGCGCGAGCCGTCCAGCCCGGTGGTGGGATTCGCAGCGCCCCAACCCTTTTGAACCTGTTGCAGCAAGCCACCGCGATCGCCGACCGCACCGAGCTGATGGGTTCGGTCGAGGAGACACCCGCCCCGGCGGCCCCGGTTCGCGCGCACGAGACACCCGAGGAACACGAGGCGGCCGAGGCCCGCCGCCGCAAGGGCGTGATCATCGGGGTGAGTGTGGGCGCCGCGATCATCCTGGTGGCGCTGCTGGTGCTGGCCTCCGTGCTCAACAGCATCTTCGGCGATGTCGGAGGCGGCCTCAACCGTGATGAGCTCGGTCTGAACGCCCCGTCGGCCAGCGGCGAACAGACTCAGGACAATTCCTCGACCGCCACCGGCAGCACCGTCAAACCTGTTCGGGCGACGGTGTTTTCGCCTGAAGGTGAAGCTGATTCACCGGCTACCGCGGGGCAGGCCATCGACGGCAATGCCAGCACGGCGTGGTCCACCGACACGTATTCGGACCCCGCGCCGTTCCCCGGGTTCAAGAACGGCGTCGGTCTGATGCTGCAGTTGCCGCAGCCGACGGTGATCGGATCGGTCACCCTCAACGTGACCAGCACCGGCACCTCGGTACAGATCCGCTCGGCCCAGTCGGCCAGCCCGTCGTCCCTGTCGGACACCACTGAGCTGACCCCGACGACTCCGCTGAAGCCCGGCTCCAACACCATCTCGGTGAACAAGGCCTCGTCGACCTCCTACGTGCTGGTGTGGATCTCGACGCTGGGCACAGTGGACGGCAAGAGCCGCACCGACATCTCCGAGATCACCCTCAAAGCAGCCTCCTGACCGGTCATCCCCAGCCCCCGTCAGGCCTCTGAGCTGGCGTTACGCCGCCCCGGGCAAACAAGTGTCCGAGTGGTGGCAGCACAGCGTTTAAGTTCAGCGTGTGGGAAGGTTCGGGGGAGCCGGTAAGCCGGTCACGGGGACGACGTGCGGGGCAGACGGGGCCGCCCCACGCTCCGACGCCGAACTGCTGGCCGCCCACGTCGCCGGAGACCGGTATGCATTCGAAGAACTGGTCCACCGGCACCACCGCCAATTGCGACGGCTGGCGTTTCTGACCAGCCACCACCATGAAGACGCCGACGACGCCGTACAGGAAGCGTTGTTGTCCGCACATCGCACGGCCGCTTCGTTCCGCCACGACTCGGCAGTCAGCAGCTGGCTGTACCGGATCGTGGTGAACGCATGCCTGGACCGGGTACGCCGGTCACGAACCCAACCCACCTCGTCGGAGTACGAGCTCGATCACCTCGTGCAGCTGCGCGACCCGGCCGGAGACCCGGCGCCCCGAGTGGCGACGACGATCGTGGTGGAACGGGCCCTGATGCAGCTGCCGCTCGAGCAGCGCGCCGCGGTGGTGGCCGTCGACATGCAGGGCTATTCCGTGGCCGAGACGGCGCTGTTGCTCGGGGTCGCGGAAGGGACGGTGAAGAGCCGGTGTTCCCGCGCCAGGCACAAGCTGGCGGGCCTGCTCCAGTACTTTGAAACCGATGAACGGCAGCACGCCCCCAGTGCCGTCGGACGGCCCGATCCCTGCTGAGCTGCTCGCCGACCTGCAGGCCGGTCTGCTCGACGACGACACCGCCGCGCAGATTCGCCGGCGGGTGCGCACCGACCCGCTCGCCGGACCGGACGCCAGAAAGACCCTGTCGGCGCTCGATCGGGTCCGGCGCGATCTGGCCGAGTTGGGCCAGGACACCGCTTCGGCGCCCCCGGTACCGCCCGAGGTGAGCGCGCGGCTGTCGGAGGCGCTGCGGGCCGAGCCGCCCCCGGCCGGACATCCCCGACGCTGGAAGTCGATCGCCGCCGTCGCCGGGGCGGGGGCCGCCGTGGTGGCCGCCGTGGTGGGCGGCTTGGTCCTGATGCGCCCGACCGACCAGACTGCGTCGACCCTGACCAGCATGGGCAAGATCACCGTCTCGCCGCCGCGTGGCGCGATCGGACTGTCCGAATCCCAGATGCAGCGGCTGCTGTCGGTGCCGCCCGACCTGGGTCCGTTGAGCGACCCGGGTCGCCGTTCGGCATGCCTGTCCGCACTGGGCTACCCCTCCGGGGTTCGGGTTCTCGGGGCCCGGCCGATGGATGTGGCGGGGCGGCCGGGGGTGCTGGTGTTGGTGCCGCCCAGGGCGCCGGAGCCAACCGGCATCATCGATGCGGTGGTCCTGCCCGCCGATTGCGACGCCGCGCACGCCGGGTCGCTGGCCGACACGGTGATCAAACGCCCGTGATACCTCCGTAGGCTGTCCTGCGAGCCAGGTGGGAACACATCCGGCCTAGGCTGACGTTGCAACCCTTGCCGAGTACGGCAGAAAGGCTTACATGTCCTCCTCAGCGACGGTCCACGACGTCATCATCATCGGTTCCGGTCCCGCCGGCTACACCGCAGCCATCTACGCTGCCCGCGCCCAGCTCAAGCCGCTGGTGTTCGAGGGCACCCAGTTCGGCGGTGCGCTGATGACCACCACCGAGGTGGAGAACTACCCCGGGTTCCGGGAGGGCATCACCGGCCCCGAGCTGATGGACGAGATGCGTGAGCAGGCGCTGCGCTTCGGCGCGGATCTCCGGATGGAGGACGTCGACGCCGTCGATCTCACCGGGCCGGTGAAGACGGTCACCGTCGGTGACGAGACCCACCAGGCCCGGGCGGTCATCCTGGCCATGGGCGCCGCAGCGCGCCACCTGGGCGTACCCGGCGAAGAAGCGTTGACGGGTATGGGCGTGAGCACCTGTGCCACCTGCGACGGCTTCTTCTTCCGCGACGAGGACATCATCGTGGTCGGCGGCGGCGATTCGGCGATGGAAGAAGCGACATTCCTCACCCGGTTCGCACGTTCGGTGACCCTGATCCACCGCCGCGACGAGTTCCGCGCCTCCAAGATCATGCTCGAGCGCGCCCGCGCCAACGAGAAGATCACCTTCCTGACCAACACCGAGATCACCCAGATCGAGGGCGACCCGAAGGTCACCGGCGTGCGGCTGCGCGACACCGTCACCGGCGAGGAGTCCAAGCTTCAGGTCACCGGCGTGTTCGTGGCAATCGGTCACGACCCGCGCTCGGAGCTGGTGCGTGGTCAGATAGATCTCGATGACGAGGGCTACGTGAAGGTCATCGGCCGCACCACCGCGACGACGCTCGACGGGGTGTTCGCCGCGGGCGATCTGGTCGACCACACCTACCGGCAGGCCATCACCGCGGCGGGCAGTGGCTGTTCGGCAGCCATCGACACCGAGCGTTGGCTCGCCGACAACGACTGACTCCCAACAGTTTTCGACCCGATAGGAGAGCTCCATGAGTGCGGACAGCGCAACAGTTACGGTCACCGACGATTCGTTCTCCGACGACGTTCTGACCAGCAGCACACCGGTACTGGTGGATTTCTGGGCCACCTGGTGCGGGCCGTGCAAGATGGTGGCACCGGTGCTCGAGGAGATCGCGGGCGAGAAGGCCGGCGAACTGCGGGTCGCCAAGATCGACGTGGATGCCAACCCGGCCACCGCACGTGACTTCCAGGTGGTGTCCATCCCGACGCTCATCCTGTTCAAGGACGGCGCACCGGTGAAGCGCATCGTCGGCGCGAAGGGCAAGGCCGCGCTGCTGCGCGAACTCGCCGACGCACTCTGAGTTCACCCACCCCACACACCCGGGGTAAGCCTGGCGTTTTCCGGATTGTGGACGAAATCTGAGACAATGCTGGCTAGCTAGCCCGGCAGACGGCCGGAAACCAGCATGGAGGGGCCGAATGTCGAGTCTGCGTCGCGGTGACCGTGGCGGAGCAGTCACCGAGATCCGGGCAGCCTTGGCCGCGTTAGGTCTGATCGACAATCCTGACGCCGACCTGAGCACCGGCAGACATGTTGCGCTCGATGCCTTTGACGACGAGTTGGACAGCGCCGTCCGGGCATTTCAGCAGCATCGTGGTCTGTTGGTGGACGGAATCGTCGGGGAGGCCACCTATCGCGCCTTGCGTGAGGCCTCCTACCGGCTCGGCGCCCGCACCCTGACCCATCAGTTCGGTGCGCCCATGTACGGTGACGACGTGGCCACCCTGCAGGCCCGTCTGCAGGACCTCGGTTTCTACACCGGCATGGTCGACGGGCATTTCGGCCTGCAGACCCACAACGCCCTGTCCTCGTACCAGCGTGAGTACGGGCTGTACCCCGACGGCATCTGTGGCCCGGAAACCTTGCGCTCGTTGTACTTCCTGGGTTCGCGGGTGACCGGTGGGTCTCCTCACGCGATCCGGGAGGAAGAGCTGGTACGACGCTCGGGTCCGCAGCTATCGGGTAAGCACGTCATCATCGACCCGGGCCGCGGCGGATCCGATCACGGCATGATCATGAATGGGCCCGACGGCCCGATCAGTGAAGCAGACATCCTGTGGGACTTGGCAAGTCGGCTCGAAGGCCGGATGACCGCGATCGGTATGGAGACGTTCATCTCGCGTCCGGCCAACCGCAGCCCGCTGGATTCCGAACGTGCCGCCACTGCCAACCGGGTCGGCGCCGACCTGATGATCAGCCTGCGTTGTGAGAGTCAGCGCTCCCCTTCTGCCAACGGCGTGGCCTCGTTCCACTTCGGGAATTCCCACGGCTCCGTGTCGACCATCGGCCGCAACCTCGCCGATTTCATTCAGCGAGAAGTGGTGGCCCGTACCGGTTTACGTGACTGCCGGTCGCACGGCCGGACGTGGGATCTGCTGCGGCTGACCCGCATGCCCACCGTCGAGGTGGACATCGGCTACATCACCAACCCGCATGATCGTGGCCTGCTGCTGTCGACCCAGACCCGCGACGCGATCGCCGAGGGCATCCTGGCCGCGGTCAAGCGACTCTATCTGCTCGGCAAGAACGACCGGCCCACAGGTACTTTCACGTTCGCTGAGTTGTTGGCGCATGAGCTTTCGGTTGAACAGGCGAGCCGCGGCGCGTGAGCGCCGGTTCAGCTTGAGTGCGTGAGCGCCGGTTCGGCTTGAGTGCGTGAGCATCCAGGCACCCACTGGTTGTTTCGTCATGTGACGCCTCGTATCTGGCGTCACTTCAGCTCGGCGAGCGGCCCGTCCGGATCCAACGGTTCGCAGCTGTCCTTGCCGACAGTGGTCGAGCAGTGCGCGGCGGGGAGGGCCGGCCGGTATCCATTGACGGTGCCTCCGTCGCGGGTGATCTGGGTGTAGGTCGCCACCGCATCGGTAGGTATGCGCTTGAGTTCGGGGTCGTTCAGTGCGTCGACGGTGTACAGACCGAAACGTGGCCGATAGCTTCCCCATTCGTAGTTGTCGACCAACGACCAGTAGTTGTAGCCGATGATCGGGATGCCGTCGGCCTTCGCGCGCTGCATCCAGAACACCGTGTCCTCGAGATACTGCGATCGGGTCACCTTGTCGGACCGGGGTTTACCGTCATCGGTCACCATCCCGTTCTCGACGACGTAGATCGGCAGACCGGGGTACCGCTGGGCGTAGTGGCGGGCCACATAGTAGATGTCCTCCGCCTGCAGTTTGGTGTTCCACCGTGCGGTGAGGCTCTGCGCCGATGCGGGATTGTCGCGGGCTGTTCCGGTGTAGTAGTCGAATCCGAGGTAGTCGAGGCTGTCCTTGACCCGGTCGAAGAACGAGCCGTCGATGCCGTCGATGCCCAGACCGGCGAACTGCGCCAACACTTCCGGTGAAATGTATGCCTCATTGGTGGTGACCTTGGCGTCCGGGTCGGCATCGTGCGCCGCGCGGTAGACGGCCCGGTGCGCGTCGGCCACTCGACCGAGGAAAGCGTCGAACTGGTCGGGTTTGACGGCGCCGGTGCGTACCTCCATGGCTCCGAAGACCACCGGTTCGTTGACACTCACCCAGAGGACGCCTTGTCCCGCATAGCGTTTGGTGATCGCCCTGGCGAAGTCCTCGAACGCTGCGACGTTGTTCATGAATCCGCCCCGGTCGGCGATCCATCCGGGATACACCCAGTGCATCAGGGTGATCATCGGCGTCATGCCGTTCTTGCGCAGCGTCGCCAGTACATCGTCGTAGTAGGCGAGCTCACGTTCGTCCCACTTCCCCGGTTCGGGCATCACCCGCGCCCACTCGATGCCCAGGCGAAAAGTGTTGACACCCATGGCATGTGCGTTGGCTATGTCCTCGTGATAGCGATGCCGGACGTCGACGGCCTGCTGATACGGGTCGACCGGACCTGCCCCCAATGGATCCGAGTCGGGCGTCACCGGCTTATCTGCGGTCCTGCTCACGTACCGGCGCCAGTTGCTGTCAGGCGCGTCTCCTTCCACCTGATATCCGGCGGTGGCTGTGCCCCAGTAGAAGTTGCGGTCCCAGGCCCCGGTTCGCGACGCCTCCGGGACTGCCTCACAGGCGGACACACTCAGTGCGGCAAGGATTGCGGACGCCAACAGGGCTCTGTTCGACTTCATCACCATACAAAAACCATACACCGTACGGTTTTGTTCAAGAAAGCAACCTTTCCCACACCCTGCGCACGTGCTCACCCATGTCGATCGACGGATCTGACATCCACTGGATCTGAATACCGTCAGCTGCCGAAATCAGTGCCGTAGCCGCGAACTCGGCGTCAACATGGTCAGGAACCGTCCCCGCGGCCTGCCGTCTTCTCACGTAATCAGCCACGCCATCGCGTATCCGTTCGTAGCGTTCCCGCAGATACAACGCGGCTGGATGTGCCGGGTCGACGGCGGCGGCGGCGGCCAACGAAAGGTAGACCGTTCCCGACCCCGGCTTGCTTGCCTTGTCCACCATGGCCTGGGCGAGGGCCTCGCCAGGGTCGACGTCTGCATCTGAATTCCGGTACCACTCTTGGAATTTCGCGTCGCCGTCACGCTGGATCTCGGTGAGCAGGAGATCACGCGTCGGGAAATAGTGCATCAGACCCGCCAAGCTGATTCCGGCTTCCTTGGCAATAACCCGCATCGATGCGCCGGCTTCGCCTTCACGTTCCAGTAGTCTCAGGGCGGCCGCCTTGATCTCGGCACGTTTGATCTCACCCTTGGCGTACCGCCCCACAGCTGGCATGACCACAGGCTAGGGCTCGGCGGAGGTGAGTTCCAACCTGCCGTCCGGGCATGCCCTGTGCCTCGACTTCTGAGGCGCTGCGTGCTTACCTGGCCTGGTGGCACGCCACTACCTCTACACCGACCGGCGCCTGGTCTCCGTCCGCCCAGAGGTGGCCTGGACGGTACTCACCGATCATGATCGGATGGCGGAGTGGATGCCTGCGCGCAAGGTCGTCCTTGAGGTGCCGGGTGGCCCAGATCGGCACGGCGTAGGCGCCATCCGTGCCATTCATTCGTTCGGAACGATTATCCGGGAGCGGATTACGACGTTCGACGCACCGACGACCCTGCGATATGAACTGGTGTCCGGACTTCCCTTCCGCGACTACGCCGGTCAGATCACCGTGGAGCCCCAGGCCGGTGGAAGCAGGATCTCGACCGAGATCAGCTTCCGCACCATTGTTCCCGGCACACAGTTGTTGGTCGCGATCGCTATCCGCGTGACCAGTGCCCGCGCCGCTCGCGCTGCCAACCGGCGGGCCTGCTAGCTGATCTAGGTCCGGCCTTGCTGCCGGACAACGCTTTTGGCCCCGAAGCCAGCTCCGGACATCCCCGCACCGATCGGTAACTCGATCCGCGCATTCTCCAAGAGGCGCTCGAGCGCGGCCTCCACTTCGGCCTTCCAGCCGAGGCCCTTGTCGAGTTCCAGCCGCAACCGCGGGAAGTACGGATGGGGTGCGACGACTGTGAAGCCGACCTCTTCGAGGAAGTCCGATGTCAGCATGCAGTCTTCGACCGAACAGTCCCCCAGAACCGCCACAACCGGGGACAGCTCCTCGGGAAGCTTGCCGCCATCGGACATTTCGGTCACGGCAGCGGTGTAACCGAAGGCCTCCAACGCCCGGACGCCACGACGTACCAGATCGTTGACCACTGCGGCCAGCAGACTCTGGGACAACAGTCCGCGGTCTTCGGCGCACTCGACACCGATGGCGGTCAGCAGAATCGCGTCGGCGCTCACCGGCGCGGTCGGGAACAGCCGGGCGCGCGGCACCGCACCCGGTGGTGCGTAGAACGCGAAGCCCAGACACGGATCGTCCATGACGGCGGGCGCCGTCCAGTCATCCGCCGCGGGCAATGTCAGGCCGGCCGCATCGGAGGGCACCACCAGATCGATACCGGTATCGGAGCCGGCTTCCGGCTCGGGCTCATCCGCCGCTGAGTCCGCCCGCGTTGTCACAGCCAGTTGCCCGCAGGACCCCCACTCGAGCATGACCATCGAGAGCCAGGCTTCTTTTTCGAATTCGGGGTCCGTCAGATGGTCGTCACCGACCGTGGACGGATCGACTTCCCAGAAGACGCAACGCCGCGCATGTTTCGGCAACTGCTCGAAGCCCTCGAGCCGAAGCGGCGTGATTCGTGCTGTCACTGAGGTCCCTGGCTTTCACACTTTGTGCGTGGCTGCCCCTCAAGGATAGGAGAGTCCACCAGAGTCGGCCCACTGCGCCCTGAAAATCCCATCGAGTTCCGCCTCCGAAGTGAAATGCTATGCCGCACAGTTCCTTTGCACCATGTGGCGTTGGCGACTGCGGGCCCTGATCACTGATGTGTCACAGTGACGGAACAACCTGGTGTCGTCGGTCGTGGGCTTTCAGCGCTCTTCGGCGCTCATGATTTCGACAATGCGCTGCAGATCGTCCACCGACCCGAACTCGACGACGATCTTGCCTTTTCGTTTGCCGAGGCTCACCGTGACGCGGGTGTCGAACGCTGACGAGAGCTTCTCAGCAACGTCCTGAAGACCCGGCATCTGGATCGGCTTGCGGCGCGGGGCCGGCGGCGCACTGTTCCCGTCACGGTTGGCCAGTGTGACGGCCTCCTCGGTGGCACGCACCGACATACCCTCCGCGACGATGCGGGCTGCCAACTCTTCCTGCTTCTCCGCTCCCCCTTCCAGGGCGAGCAGAGCCCGGGCGTGGCCCGCGGACAGCACTCCGGCCGCGACGCGCCGCTGCACGGCGATCGGGAGACGCAACAGCCGGATCATGTTGGAGATCAGTGGTCGCGAGCGGCCGATCCGCGCGGCGAGTTCATCGTGGGTCACCTCGAACTCGTCGAGCAGCTGCTGGTAGGCCGCGGCCTCTTCCAACGGGTTCAGCTGCACGCGGTGGATGTTCTCCAGCAGCGCGTCACGCAGCATGCTGTCGTCAGCGGTCTCGCGGACGATGGCCGGGATCGATTCCAGGCCGGCCTCCTGGGCGGCCCGCCAGCGACGCTCACCCATCACCAGCTGATAACGAGTTTCGCCGTTCTCCTCGACCGCGCGGACGACGATCGGCTGCATCAAGCCGAACTCGCGGATCGAGTGCACCAACTCACTCAGCGCCTCTTCGTCGAACACCTGCCGCGGCTGGCGCGGGTTCGGCTGAATCAGGTTGGGATCGATCTCCCGGTACGTCGCGCCGACATCGGTGCTGAGGACCGGATCAACTTCATCGGGCGTGGACGCGGGCTCAGCCGTGGCCGGCGGGCCGGCGTCAGCCGATCCGGGAGGCGGCCCCCCGAGGAGAACATCGGCCGCCGTCGCACCGATCCGGGGACTCAAAGCGTCGGTACCGTCCTCAGCGGGACCGGTCGGAATGAGGGCTGCCAGTCCCCTGCCCAGGCCACTCCGCTTCCGTGCCGGCTGATTCATGGTCGTCTCCTGCTCATCGCTGCCGTCCGCTGTCTGTCTTCTGGCTGTTGGTTGGTGGCGCCTACTGTGCGCGGGGCGGGGCCCCGCGCTCTGCGATCTCGCGGCTCGCATCGAGGTAGCTCAGCGCACCGCGGGAACCCGGATCGTAATCGAGGATCGTCATCCCGTAGCCGGGCGCTTCCGACACCTTCACGCTCCGCGGGATGACGGTGCGCAACACCTTGTCACCGAAATGCTCGCGCACATCCTCGGCGACCTGATCCGCCAGCTTGGTCCGTCCGTCGTACATCGTCAGTATCACGGTCGATACCGACAGCTCCGGGTTGAGATGCGCCTTCACCATCTCGATGTTGCGCAGCAGCTGCCCCACACCTTCCAGCGCGTAGTACTCGCACTGAATCGGGATGAGCACCTCGGGTGCGGCCACCAGAGCATTGATGGTCAGCAGCCCCAACGAGGGTGGGCAGTCGATGAACACGTAGTCGAAGTTGTGGTTGGCCAATGCCGCCAGGGCCGCCCGCAGCCGACCTTCGCGCGCCACCATGCTGACCAACTCGATCTCGGCGCCGGCCAGATCGATGGTCGCGGGGATGCAGAACAGACGGTCGCTGTGCGGACTCTGCTGCAGCGCTTCCTCCACCGGGATGTCGCCGATGAGTACCTCGTACGAGGAGGGCGTGCCGGGCCGATGTTCGATGCCCAGCGCCGTACTGGCGTTCCCCTGGGGATCCAGGTCGATCACCAACGTGCGCAGGCCCTGCAGCGCCAGGGCGGCGGCTACGTTGACCGCGGTGGTTGTCTTGCCGACTCCACCCTTCTGGTTGGCGATCGTGAAAACCCGTTGACGCGACGGCCGAGGGAGCTGCCCGTGCGAGGTGTGCAGGACGCGAGTCGCCTGTTCCGCCTCCGCTGCGATCGGGGTGTCCATGCTGGCATCTGTGGACCACGGTGTGCCGGCGTTGCCGTTCCATGTTTCACGTGAAACCGTTTCACGTGAAACGGCAGCCGGAGCGCCCGCGCCAGCGGTTGCCTGCCGATCAGAACCCATCCTCATCTCCTGCCCGATCTCCCCCGCGACCCGGAGGCTCTGCCCGTCGACCGGTTCCCCGGTCTCACCGCTGCGCGCCGCACGGCGACGACGGTTACGGGCGGGTTCAAATAGTTCACGCCACATTTCACCACCCTGGCATCGACTGCACCCAGGGAAGCCATCACACGCCGATGCTCTTCTATCTCAGCTCCGGCGCGCTCGCCTTTGAGGGCGAGCATCCTTCCGTCGACGCGTAGCAGCGGCATGCTCCAACGCGTCAACTTGTCCAGCGAGGCGACCGCGCGCGATGTCACCACATCGAGCTCGCCCACGGATTTACGTACCTCGGAGTCTTCGGCCCGTCCGCGGACCACTGCCACGTCGAGTCCCAATTCGTCGACCGCTTCACGGAGAAACTCGCTACGTCGAAGCAGCGGCTCGATCAACGTGACATGGACATCGGGGCGCGCCAGGGCCAACGGGATACCCGGGAGGCCGGCGCCGCTGCCGATGTCGGCGATGCGCTCATCGGGAGCCAAGAGCTCTCCGAGAGCTGAGCTGTTGAGAATGTGTCGATCCCAGAGCCTGTCCACTTCCCGCGGACCGATCAGACCCCACTCGACACCGGCACCGGCCAGAATCGCCGCGTACCGTTCGGCGGTCTCCAGCCGATCGCCGAAGACCTCCGCCGCGGCGTCCGGTGCCGCGGGGACCGGTCCATGTTTCACGTGAAACATCCTCCGCACTCCCTACGGCACCGTCGCCGCAATCGAACTACACCTTTGTAACTAAGAACTCAGCCAAGCAGAACGACGACGCGTCGCGACGGCTCCACGCCCTCGCTCTCGCTGCGGACCCCATCCACCGCGGCGACTGCGTCGTGAACGATCTTCCGCTCGAACGGCGTCATCGGAGCCAGCTCCTCGCGCTCCCCCGACTCCAGCACGCGGCGGGCCACCTTGTCGCCCAGCGCCGCCAGCTCATCGCGACGGCGGCGGCGCCAGCGTGCGATGTCCAGCATCAGCCGGCTGCGCTCGCCCGTCTTCTGGTGCACAGCCAGTCGGGTCAGCTCCTGCAGCGCGTCCAGCACCTCACCCTTGCGGCCGACCAGCTTGCTCAGATCACCGCCCCCGTCGATGCTCACCACCGCGCGGTCGCCTTCGACATCCAGGTCGATGTCGCCGTCGAAGTCGAGCAGGTCGAGCAGCTCCTCGAGGTAATCGCCGGCAATCTCGCCTTCGGCGACCAGTCGCTCCTCCAGGTCGTCCTCGCTCGTCGCCGCGGCTTGGGTGTCCTCCTCCACCGCCGCTTCAGGCTCGGTCGTCTGTGCGTCCGTCATATCCGTCTTCTCCCTATTCGTAGCCAGTGTGAGAACTGGTCACCGTTTCCGTTTCTTGGGGCGGGCACCGGGCTTGGGCGTGCGGTTCACGCTCGGGGCCGATTCACCTGCCGCATCCTTCTCGTCTTTGGTCTCCGTCGTATCCGAGTCCGTCGCAGTATCCTCCGTGGCGGAGGTCGCGCTCGTGGTCTCGGTCTTGCGGGCCCGGTTGGGCTTGGCCCCCGGCGCGGGCGCATTCGCCGAACGGCGCTCGAGCGCCTCCGCCTTCTTCGCTTCTTCTTCCTTTTCGATCATCCCGAACACGTAGTGCTGCTGACCGTAGGTCCAGATGTTGTTCGACAGCCAGTAGATGATCACCGCGAGCGGAAGGAAGGGGCCACCGACGACCACACCGAGTGGGAACACGTAGAGCGCGAGCTTGTTCATCATCGCGGTCTGCGGGTTGGCGGCGGCTTCCACGCTCTGGCGCGCCACCGACGCCCGGCTGTTGAAGTGCGTGGCGATGCCGGCCAGGATCATGATCGGCACGCCGACCAGAACGACGGACAGCCGGTTGAATTCGGTGAACGCCTCGAGGCCGTGCTGCTGGATCATCGTCGCGCCGAGCGGAGCACCGAAGAGATTCGCGTCCAGGAAGTGTCCGACGTCGGTCGCACTGAAGACGTAGTTGGGCAGGCTGCGGTTCTCCTCCACCGACAACCCGAGCCGACCGATGCCCGTCTGGGTCCGGTTGAAGGACATCAACACGTGGTACAGGCCGAGGAACACCGGAACCTGCGCCAGCATCGGCAGACAGCCGAGGATCGGGTTGAACCCGTGCTCGCGCTGCAACTTCTGCATCTCCAGCGCCATGCGCTGGCGGTCCTTGCCGTACTTCTTCTGCAGCGCCTTGATCTGCGGCTGCAATTCTTGCATCTGCCGCGTGGTGCGGATCTGCTTGACGAAGGGCTTGTAGAGGATCGCGCGCAGGGTGAACACCAGGAACATCACCGACAGCGCCCAGGCGAAGAAGTTCTCGGGGCCCAGCAGGAAGGCGAACGCCTTGTACCAAACCCACATGATCGCCGACACCGGGTAATAGATGATGTCCAGGCTGAACCAATTAAACACGCGACTTGCTCTCCCCTCGCTCCGCTGGGGTTTCCCAGACAAGGTTTTCGGCGGCGGCTATTTCGCCAGGAACGGTCTCGTCAGACCCGACGGACTCGTGATCGTGGGGGCACCGTTCCGGGATCGGATCCCATCCGCCCGGATGCCATGGCCCGCATTTGAGGAGCCGGATCGATGCCAGCCACCCACCGCGGAACACGCCGTACTCGGTGAGGGCGTCGACCGCGTACTGACTGCAGGTCGGAATGAACCGGCACGACGGCGGCCGGTACGGAGAGATCGCGTGGCGATAAAGCTGAATCAGGAAGATCGCACCGCGGGCTGCACCGGCACCCGCCCTGCGGATCATGGTGACGTCCTGCGCCGCGACTCCAGGCGCTCGAGAGCGCGCTGCAACTGCTGCTCCAACCGCGACGACACCGCGTCGCTGCTGCCGGCGCGGGCCCGGATCACCACGAGGTCCGTGGCGTCCAGGTGCGGTAAGACGGCGGTTCGGGCGGCATGACGAAGCCGCCGAGACACCCGATGGCGTTCGACGGCGTTACCGACGGCTTTGGACACGATCAGGCCGACCCGCGGGCCGGTTGCGTCCGTTCCATCGTGTAGTGCGTGCACGACAACATCAGGTTGAACCGCACGCACGCCACGACTGACGGTGGCACTGAACTCCGCGGACCGCCTCATCCGGTTTCGAGCCGGAAGCACCGCGCTAGATCCTGCCTGAGAGCCGCAGTATCACGCAGTGAGTGCGCGACGGCCCTTGCTACGACGGTTGGCGACGATGGCGCGGCCGGCGCGAGTGCGCATCCGCAGCCGGAACCCATGCACGCGCGCACGGCGGCGGTTGTTGGGCTGGTAGGTCCGCTTGCCCTTGGCCACGGCAATCTCTCCTTGTTCCATTTGGCACCCGCACCCGCCGACATCGAGATGTCGTCGAAAACGGTTACCGTGCAAGCTCGGTTTAAGCTCGTCCGTCGTGCTTTACTAACCGGCGCGTTCTCCGGAACTTCCCGGGCGCAGCCGTATCGCCACGTGCGGGCGACTGCTCGAGGGTACTGATGAGATTTCCCTCGGTCAAACCTGCGCAGACCCGCCTACATCGCCAGTATCCGATGTTGCAGAACTGTTGGCACATCGAGAGAAAACTGTTAGCTTCTGGCAATGCCGTTCCGAGCCTGGACCGGCCCCGGGAAATGAGACGAGAGATCGCGGCGCGGCGCACCCTCGCAACTGGTGACGCATCCGGCCACGGCACTCTCACAACAGACAACAGAGCGACGACGACTGTCCTTTTTCCACAAGCTGTGGATAAATATGTGGACAGTTCGTCATCGTTCTTTTTGGTCGTCACCGGGTCGACCGCGAAGCACCTCAAAGGGGGAACAGTCG